>JACDBU010000031.1 GCA_013694745.1 Chitinophagaceae bacterium | reverse complement strand
ACAAAAAGTATGGAACCATCCTCGATAAGAACCGGGTATTCTTCATCTGTGAATTTTTTTGATGAAGTAGTAACAGCTGTTGTTCCATTACCGGTTTTTGCAAACCTGCTTTTAAAATAAGTAAGGGCATCATTCCTGTATGCAATATAATTTTTGCCGGTATATTTTTTTATTGCAACCTGGAAAGGATAAAATAATCCTTTGAATGAAGCTGCATCATGTGTAACTTTTTTCCAAAAATCATCACCATATTTTTCCCTGCCATAAGCCACGAGCAGGTAACCAAGGGCATAATGATCAGGAACAAAATCTTTGTAAGACCCATTTCGTAGTTTCATCCAGCTGTATTTTTTTCCAGCCTGCCACAATGATCGGTATGGGTTATAAAAATAGGGCAGGCTGCCACGACCCTGCCTGCTTACATTGGTTTCATTGAAAACTGCATCTCCTTCAAAGAACCAGTTTGGAACGACCGCATTGTTTGCGAGCGCCTGGCCTTCCTGTCCAAAAAATATATGCATTGCATGCGATAAGCCTACATTAAAATTATTGTATTGCTGCACATGCCTGAACTCATGAATGGCAAGCTGGTCGGCCCAGGGCAGGCTCCCTAATTCAAAACTGTTTTGAAAAGGGGTAAGAAAAAATTCACTGCGAAAAGGACCCAGTGAAACATAAGCATTTGAAATGGTGGTGAGGGTTTGTAAAACCAGGTTTACTTTTTTTTGTTTATTCCCGATCGTTTGTTGTGTATTATCATTTAGATAGGAAACAACATTTGCCACCCGGTTTGCTTCGGAATCGATACCTGCAGGAAATATAACTCTTACGGCTTTACTGTTTATTTGCAGCCATTTTATTGACGGGGGATTGCCACCGAACTCCTGCGCATTTGTAAATATGCAGGACAACATAAAAATCATAAAACAATTTATTCTTTTATAAAGCTTCATGGGTTATAAATGAAACGTATAAACGGCTCGATAAGTGAGGCAACCGAAAATATTTGATGGTTATAAAAAGTGCGATCATGTGCCCCGGTGAGCTTTGTAGAATTAAATTGATGTTTCTATAGTAAGTTACTGATTTTTACTGCATCTGCCTGACTGTATATTTGTATTTCTAAAAAGTTACCTGCTTTATTGTATCATGTTTTTTGAAGAGAAGCCATATAAAACAAGTATGAAATACCATTTTGGGTAGCAGAACATTACCTGGTTCTTAGTTTAATAAATGCACATGTGCAATAGAAAAACCAGGAACAAAAAAGTGTGCTACCAAAACAATTTTTTACCATTTTCTGTGTTATACATAGGTGATTGGGACAACCCGTCACAACCAATATCTAAAAACCAAGCAAAATCCAATGTTAGCCCGGAATGCAATTTTTTGCAAATGGCTCATCCTAAACGTATTAATATGCCTGGGATATGAAAGCCACTCGCAAGTAAAGGCAGATTTCACTGCCACTCCAACTTCGGGTTGTGCTGCATTAGTAGTTTCATTCAAAGATATTTCTACCGGAAATCCCAACAGCTGGAAATGGGATCTAGGCAATGGTACCATATCATTTCTTCAAAACCCTGCGGTTACCTATTTTACACCCGGACAATACAATGTAAAATTGATTGTACGAAATGCACTTGGTGCAGATTCAGTTGTAAAAAATAAATACATTACTGTTTATTCAAATCCTGTTGTTGATTTTCTTGGATCACCATTAACCGGCTGTTTTCCGCTACCAGCAACATTTACCGATTTAAGTATGGCGGGTAGTGGAAGTATAACTACTCATGAATGGGATTTTGGAGACGGTAATATTTCAGGAACACAAAATCCAGAACATACCTATTCATCCGCGGGTAATTTTAATGTTTCCCTTAGGATCACCAACAGTTTTGGTTGTAAGGTAACCGTTACAAAACCACAGTATATCAAAATAAATACCGGTGTAAAAGCATCATTTACCAATAATATTCCCAACTCCTGTAACGCCCCCGTTACCATTAATTTTATTAATACATCAGCGGGCACCGGAGTGCTTAATTATACATGGGATTTTGGTGACGGTTCTGGTTCAACTTTATTAAACCCATTTCATACGTATACTGTTAACGGAAGCTATACGGTAAAATTGATCGTAAAAAACATAACCGGTTGTACCGATACAATAATTAAGAGCAATCTTATAACGCTTGGAAATGTTCATGCAAATTTTTCTGCGCCCTTAAATGTTTGCCAGGGATCGGTTGTAAATCTTGTAAATACCAGTTCCCCTGTTCCCGGCAGCGCTACATGGGATTTTGGAGATGGAACTATTTCAGACAGTATTAACCCTTTAAAAATTTACAGCACAACAGGTAATTACGTTATTAAGATGTTAGCGAATTTTGGTGCATGTATCGATTCTGCATTTCAATCCGTAACGGTGATGCCAAAGCCGGTTGTGGATTTTTCAGCGGATAAAAATGCGTCGTGCAAAACCCCGTTTATGGTAAATTTTGTAAGTAATGTTCCAGGGTTAAATAGTTACTTATGGGATTTTGGCGATAGCACATCCTCTACTTTAACCAATGTGTCTCATACCTACACAAAGCCCGGAACTTTTGATGTTAAGCTTGTTGTGACCAATGCTGCCGGCTGTTCCGATAGCCTCATAAAAACGGCTTACATAATAATTCAGGTACCCAAAGCAACAATAAATAATCTGCCGGTAAAAGGCTGTGCGCCATTTTTTAATAGTTTTTCTTCAACAACAAATTCTATTGATCCTGTTGTTGGTTACCAATGGGATTTTGGTGATGGCAGCACTTCATCTTTACCAACCCCAGGGC
>JACDBU010000026.1 GCA_013694745.1 Chitinophagaceae bacterium | reverse complement strand
GTTGTGAGGGGTTTATATTCTTTGAATCTACAGCAACGCCACCATCCAAAGCCTCGGTAAAAACATACAGTAATGAATCTCCATCCGGATCAACCGCATCAAAATTAAAAGTAAATGGCTTCCGTGCACATATTACATCAACAGACGTATTAAAAACTGCAGAATTATCAATTATAGAAGGAATGCTGCAGGTATAAGTGGATCCGGTTCCATTAACACCTGTTGTATTAAAAACATTTTCAAGCGGATTTACCCTGCAACATGTTTGGTAACTTACGGTATACCCTTTATTATTAGCAGGTAACTCCAGGGTAAAAATATAATAAGCCACATGGTAAATAAGAGAGGGCGCATTGGTTATACAAGGCGGAAAGGGGGCAATGGGAACATCATCTTCACTATTTTTTTGAATGTCGAGTGGCCCCAGGTATTCATTGCCATTATCGTTACTGAATACACCTATAAATACACTGCCGGGTATGGCAGCACAATTACTACAGTTTTCATCTCTGAATAATTTGAGCGTTACTTTATAACTTTTTGTATTGGGGGCAGTTCCCGGCCCTAAATATTGGTAGGTCATTTCTCCACCAACTATATGGGAGGCAAAAGCAATCAGGCCGGGGCCAGAGAAAAGGATGACAAAAAATATTTTTTTCATTTTACAGAATAACCTGTGTTGCGCTTATTAGGACAGTAATTTACTTAAAAAAGCTGTCTTTCAAATTATGGATGTACAAGTTGATATGGTTAAATTATGGTTATAAATTTTTTAAGTAATCATGTAAATATTCACAGCTTTTATTTTTCTCCTCCAGCATGGCCATATGTGCAACCGAATCAAAAATATGAATGTATGCCACTGCAGGCAATTGGCACTCTTGTAAATTATATTGAATAGGAACTGCCAGATCTTTTTCGCCACTTATGAATAAAACAGGACATCTGATATCTTTGAGGACCTCTGTTCTATCGGGACGTTTTATCATAGCTTGATAATATTGAATAAGTGTCTCCGGCAAATACTGAATGCCCTTACTGAGTAATTTATTTATCACTGCAGGATATTTTTCTTTAAAATGACCGGTGAACAAACCCGGAACCGAAGTTTTTAAAAATGCTACCGCCCCATTATTTTTTATAAATTCGATGCCTTTCAAACGCGTTTTAATTTTTTCTGTAGTATCTGCAAATGAAGTAGAATGGAACAATCCTAAACCATTTAAATTTTCAGGATATTTTTCTGCAAAGCCCATTGCTATGTATCCTCCCATACTGTGCCCTATCAATGCCACCTTATCATGTCCTGCAGGTATTGCTGAAGTATCCAATTCCTGGTCAAGAATTTTTTTTATGATCTCTGAATATACTTCTATTGAAATTTCTTTTTCATTCAGCATTTCTGATCTACCCCACCCCGGAAGATCCGGGACGATCACCCGGAAATTTTTTTGCAATTGATCGGCCTGGTATTTCCAAATGCTTCCATCTTCACCAAAACCATGCAGTAATACCACCGTCTTGCCGCTGCCATTTACTGTGTAATAAATGGAAGCAGTATTATATAAAATATTTTTTACTTTTCCCATCCTGTAAAATTGATAAGCCATATCCATGAACGGCACTTCTGTAAATAAGCAATACAATGAATGGTATAAGCACCACAGGCAAATGCTGTGGTAATAAAAGCCATGCACACAATAAGAGAATATTAATGATCATTGTAATTTTAAAATATATCCTGATGAAATTCTTTTTGCTATACATATAAAACGCAGCAACAGTGTGCGTAGGTAAAGCCCAGATTATATTATAATTATCACTGCACATTTTATATGATGAGCCAAACCACATAAACAAAATCATAAAGCCGGTAATGCCTGTTATAAAAAAAAGAAGTCCGTCTATTCGCCATACTATTTTTTGAAGGGCGCTATTTTTTGTAAAGGCAGGAACCAGCATCAGTACTAAGAGCAAACTGAAAATAAAAGCCGGGCTTGTAAGCCATTCATGGGAAATGCCTGGTTTTGCAACCGGGTACAGATCACTTTTTGAGAGCACCAGTGGCCTGTCATCTATGGTGGTTCCGTCAAAAGAACTTAACAGGTAATCCGGCAGGAACATTGATAATTTTGAATGCATGATCACATCCGTACGGCTACCCAGCAGGATATCCATTCCAAGCTTGGTCCATTGTTCATCATTTTGGTTAAGGTATTTATGTAACCCCGTTCTAACGGTAGCGTTAGGGCTTGCCGCCGGAAAATGCACATTTGAATCTGCGGCATTTTCCAGCAGGTCGCGCAGGCGTGTTGTGCAGTTATTGGTTACAAAATCGTACTTATAAAATTTATTATAACCCTGCAGATTTATTTGAAGCAGGCGAAAGATCTTATTTTTTTCGGTGCAACTGAGATTCAACAGCTGTTCTGTCATGCTGCGGTGGGCTTCCTGGAATTCTTTTGTAAAATCATTAAAATCCTCTGTGGAAAGATAAAAAGAGAGGTTACCACGGATAAATTTTGTATAAAATCCAGGCTCACTGAAATCAAAGGTGCCATAATTGAATACGATATCTTCTTTGCTAACGGAATCGGTTACACGAAGCGCACTGTGTCCGAAAGTGCTGTACAATTCTTCCCCGGTGCTGCAAGTCAATAGGCTGATGCGCAGGTGGCAGGAATCGGGTTGACCGATAGCAGTTAGTGAGATAAAAAAGGTAAGCAGTAAAAAGAAAAATTTTCGGATTAATGTCAGAACCACTGTTATAGATTAAAAAATTTACCTGGATTATATATTCATTACTTCGTATCCTGTTGAAATAAAATTCTCTTTTACCGGCTGTAGTTAGGGGCTTCACGGGTTATTTCAATATCGTGCGCATGGCTTTCACGCATGCCCGCATTGGTGATTTTAATGAAAGTTGCTTTTTGCAATGCCGCAATATCTTTTGCACCGCAATACCCCATCCCGGCTCTTAACCCCCCGGTAAACTGGTGAACCACTTCATGTAAAAAACCTTTGTAAGCCACCCGGCCTTCAATACCTTCGGGAACAAATTTTTTCATTTCGTTATCCGCTTCCTGGAAATACCTGTCACTACTGCCCTGCGCCATTGCACCCAGTGAACCCATACCCCGGTATTGTTTAAATTTTCTCCCTTCATAGATAATGGTTTCACCGGGACTTTCTTCTGTTCCTGCAAAAACACCACCCATCATCACGCAATCTGCACCGGCAGCCAGTGCCTTAACCATATCACCGGTATAGCGGATACCACCATCGGCAATGATGCCTGTTTCTTTATTTTTTAATGCGGCTGCAACTTCCAGGAGCGCAGTTATCTGGGGCACACCGGCACCGGCAACGATACGGGTTGTGCAGATAGAACC
>JACDBU010000255.1 GCA_013694745.1 Chitinophagaceae bacterium | reverse complement strand
TGTTTCTGCAAACTTGCAAAGTAACACGAATGGCGAAATCGGTGTTTCATCTCTGATTGACACCTGGTTTGTTGTAAGAATGGTAGAAGATGATGAGGGCAGAAAACGCACCCGTGAAATCTTCATTGTTAAATCCCGTGGCACTAACCATGATAGCGATGTACACAAATTTATTATGAGTGATGATGGAATTAATGTGATACCTTATGCTGAATCTAAGGTAAGCGGCAATAAGAAAGAGTATGTTGATAAAAATGTTGCTGCAAACAAAAAAAATAAATAGTAAGTCGTGAAAACAGTGCAACCCAAATTCATTGTAGGTATTGGTGGTTCTGCCGGGGCACTTAACGCATACAAGGCTCTGCTGAATGCAATGCCGCATGATACAGATATGGCCTTTGTTATTATCTCTCACATGAACCCCACTGCCCATAGTCTGTTGGCAAAGATACTACAGCGGCACACGAAAATGTCTGTAACCGTGGCTTCTGAGGCAATGCCGATGCTGGCGAATCATGTTTATGTAATTCCTCCAGACTCAGATCTTACCATGGAAAACTATAGCTTCAAAGTAACCTCACCCCGCATTGGCAGGAACAAACAGGTAGATATATTTTTTATTTCCCTTGCAGAGGCAATGGGTGTCCGCGCGGTCGGTATTATCCTTTCGGGATATGATGGCGATGGCACCGAAGGCTGCAAACACATCAAAGCTAACGGAGGAAAAACCTTTGCCCAGGACATGTCTGCCGAAGTTGACTCCATGCCGCTCAGCGCCTGGGCAGCAGGCTATGCTGATTTCGTTTTACCACCTAACAAAATTCCAGCTAAGCTAAAATGCCTGGCAGCTGCGCTTAAAATTTAGAAACGATTTACAAAACCCGAAAGACTTAACTGCGGGTTAAACCGACCAAATTAAGATTCAATTTTTTGAATAACATTTCGGAGACTAAACTGTTTTGACAAAGCAGAAATTTAAAGTATGAGGCAACTCGCTACTATTTGCTACTCGCTACTTCTCAACCGGCACTTCCCCTTTCCATCCAGTTAGGCGGTAAATACTAAAACTATGAGAAGGGAGTTTACCTCTCAGTATTTCAAAATTTGCTATTGAATCTACTTTTGTATAATAAGCAGCGTACTGTTCATTAACATTGTATCTTTCATCTGATGGCACAATACAATAGGCATTTGTAAAATTCACTTTATCCTTATTCATTTCATTCATCCACATGTACTGGTGCAGATCATTCATCGAACCCAATCCTATCATTTGTATCCCGGATGGCCGGCAAAAATAATATTGCAGATGCGAACCCCACCATTTATAACAAATTACGGGTGTTGCAGCAGGTGATATTCCTTCATTCACTTCTTTATGATAAAGAGAATCAAACTTTTTACCGGCTTTTTCCCACCCGTACATATCAAGGCTCATATCGCCATAACCCATATTGGAACTTGCTTTGCTGCCGAGGGTACCGGGATAAAAGGAGATGAGCAACGGACATCCAATTAAAAAGATAATATAAATCGCTATGCTCCAGCGTAATATCTTAGGAAAAATATCTTTATTCATATCAGCCAGCCTGATAGCAGCCAATGGTATCAATGAAATATATGCAGGACCACTCCAGTGCGGAAATGTTTCCCTGAAAAGAGAAATGAATAATAAAATGATCGCTAATGGCATTCCTATAAAATTGAATACAGCAAGCGCATTGGATTTGCCTTTTGGATATTTTACCCAGGTAAATAAACCAGAAAGTATCAGCAGCACATTAAAAATGTTATTTATCATGAGCTGGCTTACAACTTCTTTAAAAAAACCATACCAGTTAATTGCTAATCCGTGAATAACAACCCTTTCAGCATGAAAACGGTAAGTCACAAAATCATGGCGTATGTTCCAGATTATTATGGGGCAAAAAATAAGGACCGACAATATAACGGCCACGTATAAACGAGGATTGAGAAGCCACGTTTTTTTATATATTAAAATATAGGTTCCAAAACCAAACCAGATAAAAACCCCGTGTACCTTGCTCATGATGCACAGGCCGGAAGCTATACCAAACAATATCCAGTTTTGCCAGTTTTCATCATCCAGTGTTATTCTTACTATCATCCACAAACTAAATGTCCAGAAAACCATTTGGGGCGAGTCGGGCATTATAAAAAGCCCGGCAGTAATACCTGCATAAAATGATGCGGTGTATAAACAGGAGGCAAACCACCCTGCCCGCGGGCTGTGTAAGGTACTAACGCATTTAAAGATGAACCAGGTGGAGAGTGCAGCGCCCACAATGCTTCCCAGTCGGAGGAATACTACATAGTTCTGCAGCCAGAGATTGGCCGTAAATATCCTGATCCAAATGGCTACCATGGGTGGATGGTCGAAATAATTCCATTGCAGAAAATGACTGTAGGTCCAGTAATACGATTCATCATTTCCAAGTTCAGCAACTGATGCAATGATCAGTCTTAAAACAGAAATAAATCCTATTAACAAAAAAACTTTTCGTTGGTATGCTTTTTTATTCATTCAATATGCAATTGTTCCCATCCCTTTTTCTTACCTGTATTTTTTTTCTAAGATTATTGTAACTATTTATTTTTTAACGCATCACAGTTGATCAGGAAATTTTTTTCTTAGCAGTATTGTATTTTGAAAATCCAATTTTACGCAACAGCCAAAAAGCCAGGATCACCCAGATGATTCCCAGGCAAAAGGAGGCTGCTACATCGGTGGGGAAATGTGCTTTTAAAACTATCCGGCTCATGCCAATTGTTATGGCAAAAAGAACTAGAAAAACAGACAGCAACCACTTTAACCATTTTTGTAATGCACTGTTGTAAATGATATATACAAGAATACTGCAAAAAATAAATGAGGATAGTGTATGCCCGCTCGGGAAACTGTAACTCGTAATCCCCTTTATGATAGGAAGGTCGGGCCGCTGGCGATGAAATATTTGTTTCAGCACGTACATTAAGCCTGTACTGCTTAATGCAATAATTGCAATATCAATTCCATACCTGTATTGCTTCCGGATGAAGAAAAAACCAATTATCACCACGTACGCAGATAACAAAAACGTACTTGAACCAAAGAAAGTAAAGATCTCCATCAGGTTGATAAAACCAGGCGACGAAAAAGATGAAAAAAAAGAAAAAACTTTATTATCGAAAACTTCCTCTTTTTCTAAAACTGCTTCGTGTGCAATAAGTGAAAAGGTAAACAGGCAAACCAGGAATAATATCCCGGTTAAAACAAGTTTGAGAGAAATTTTTAAAATCCCTTTTTTATTAGTAACGGGTTGCACCATGAAAACGATGTTTAAAATTATTATGAACTTCTTGTTTCCTTAACATCCGGCATTATCACGCTAAGTGCGGCCGGTAAAATTTTTGCTTTAACAATGTTTGTCCTTCCACAATATTCTCCATCAACCTGGAAATATGTTTTTTTTACGGCAGTAATAGTAGCCTCTTCTGTTTGCAACACTTCTATTTCTTTTTCATTGAATGGCTTATGTGTAAGCAACATTATGAATAATCCCCATAGCGTTAACGATTTTACAATGATGATCTCGAACTTACCATCATAAAGATCTCCTTTTGGATTTATAATTACCCGGGTACCATAAGTACGTGCATTGGCAATCACGACCATATAAGCTTTGCGCATTATTTCTTCACCTCCTGAACGGATCCTTATATGAATCGATTGTTTTTTAGCCAGTACTTTGAAAATAACTTTTGCATATCCCCACATTCCGCGCACTTTATTACTATCATAATATTTTATCAGCATAGCGTTTAAACCAAGATCGCTTAAATGAATTGATATTAGTTTGTCATCTATTGAGATAATATCAATCTTTTTTATTATTCCATTACAAATCACATCAAGTGATTCTTTTAAAGTGAATGGGATTTCCAACTCTGTTGCCATTCCGTTTGCCGAACCTGCCGGTAATATCCCCATGGGCACATCGGAATTGAGCAATTTTTCCGCAACAAGCTTAATGGTACCGTCTCCGCCAACAGCAATTACCTTACCGGGTTTGCGTTCTTTCATCCGATTTTGCAGTTCCCCATTATTATTTTTATCTAAAACAAATATTTCTATATTGTGCTGCGTGCTTTTAAAATATTCTTTTATGCCTTGCTCCCAGTCTATCTTATTTTTTCCTCCGGAAACGGGGTTTACTACAAATAAAAAATCAAGTTTATTACTATTGAGCATATTAATTGCTGGAGGTAAATGAACCCCGCAGATGCAAACTACTGAAACTATAACAAAAATATTACCCCGGCCAAAAGCCGGATGGAAACATAAACTGATGAAGTTGTTTCGCCTTACTTCCCATCGAACTATAAAAGTTTATCATGGATACGGGTATAATGGGCAACTGGTAATTTTTGGTCATGTACTTTCGTTAAGTCCCTTACCGCGAAAAAAATATTCAGATAGATTTTGGGTGAACCTTTTTTCCCTGATACGGCTTTTTTTAATAAAACCCGTTGTAGGGGCGCATGTGCAATTGTGCTGGGATGATCAACTTATAAACGGGACAACCGAATCGGATGGATTTTTCAGAATGGAATGGAAAACCAGCAAGGTGTTACAATTCGGCTGGCAGGAGGTTTTACTAAACCTATTGGACAAGGATAAAAAGATAATAACCTCCAGTAACGGTTTTATATTTATACCTCACTTTACACAATATGGATTTATTTCTGATATTGATGATACCTTTCTTATCTCACATTCATCCAATCTTCGCAAACGGCTGTTCGTTCTCTTTACAAATAATGCCAGGAGCCGTAAACCTTTTGAAGGCGTTGCAAATCATTACAAACTGCTTTCCCTCGCGCACACAAAAGAAGAAGAACCCAATCCTTTTTTTTATGTTTCCAGCAGTGAATGGAATTTGTATGATTATATAGTAGAATTTACAAAAGCCAATCATTTACCAAGGGGAGTTTATTTTTTAAGTCAGATAAAGGGTTTACGCGAAATATTTAAGACGGGCCAAAACAAGCATGGTGCAAAATTTATGCGCATTGTAAGAATCATGGAAATGTTTCCAAAACAAAAATTTGTTTTGTTAGGTGACAGCTCTCAGCAGGATCCTTTTATTTACCTGTCGATAGTAGAACATTTTCCGGGAAGAATACATGCCGTTTACATTCGCAACGTTTACAAAAAAAGTAGGGAGAAAGTTAACGAAGCACTGCTAAAACTGGAAGGAACAGGAGTTGCCTACTGTTTTTTTACCCACAGTGCCGAAGCAATTATACATTCCAGGCAAATTGGGTTAATTCAATAGCCATCAATCACAATTATTATTTACTTTCGTTTTCCTTTTTAAATTTATTAAAAAGGTCAAGTTTGAATTTTATCTTTCCATCCGGCCCGGGCCTTGCCCTGATATGAACACCACCGCTTTTTGCTCCAGTACCAATATTTTCAGGATTATAATCTGCACCTCTTTTATGTATGTTGCTAAGTGGTACCTGTATACTTAAATCGGTATTTCCTTTCATGCTATAAATTCCTTCCACGAACATCGACATAACACTCGATGCTATTTCCATCCTGTTGATCTTTATTTCCTGGTTTTTTACCTCCAGCCTGTCTTTTAATTCTGCAAATCTGATATTATCAAAATCCCGGTTCTTAAATAAAAAGTTCTGTAGTTTTTTCACCGGCTCATAATTGTTAAGCGCACCATCTTTCAATGAAAAATCAACAATGCTTTCAAAACTTGATGGTATTGCCTTACCATTATCGTCAATGGTCATAGAAGCATTTACTTTTGCAGTTAACTTTCCTTCCAGGCTTTGTGACGTTATACCATCCTGGCCAAAATTATTGAAGGCCGCTAAAACCTTGCTTACATCTACATTATCCATTGCAACATTTAATTTTGCCTGGTGGTTGTTGGAACCCTGGTAAATTAACGAACCGCTGAGTTTCATATTACCACCCGCATGATTCATGCTTACATTATTGATAACATAACTATCCTGCAAAAGGTTAACATCTGCCTGCACATTAGTTGCATCAAATTTTTTGTAAATAAGCCTTCCAGCTTTTAAACTCACATTCAAACGGCCCTGATCAAGCACCTGGTCAATCTTAGCGGCCATGCTTGCCAATTTTCTTTTTTTACTTCCGATGCCCGAAACTTTTTTTCTTGCTTTTAGAAGATAGGTAAAAGCATTTAGGTTTAAAGAAGGTGAATAAACATTCCAGTTGATATTTACCTTATCAGGCTCTGTATTTATCATTGTCAAAAGATTTCTTGCCTCCCCATTCATCGTTAATTTATTATTCAAAACTTCACATTGCAGGTTCTCGATCAGCACATCAGAATTTTTGAAGAGGAGCCGTCCGTTTACATTTTTCAATTCAACTTCGCGCGGGGCATATAATACAGAACCATTTTTAAAAGAAATAACGCCATTCACAAACGAATTGGTATTATTATTTTTTGTAATCGGACCCTTGTAAGTAAGATCCACTGAGCCATCACCCGACAATAACTGCAACGCATAGCTACCGATAATATCACTTAAAGTTGTAAGAGGGAAATGAGATTGCAGGTCACACGTAACCAAAGGCTCGGCTAAATTAAGTATCTCCATATTATCAGAAGTTACGGGCAGATCTTTCCACGTTGCCGCAAAATTGTTGATCACAATTTTTGAATTAGGATCTCGCCTCGGAAGTCCTGCCACTACCTCATCAGTATAATATCCCTGTAGTGAAGCATTATCAAAATCAAGAAGCGGGGTGATCAGGTGGGCATTCTTTATTTTCCAGTTTGCAATTATCAGCGGATCGCCTCCTTTTAAAGGTCCATCCAGGAACGCATCTAAGTCAATAGGTTTATCAACGTCGCATATTGATAAAGCGCTGTCGATTTTGTGGGTCATTAAAGATTTTGCAAAGGGATAAAGTATCTGGCGGGTGTGTACCCTTAATATAAATTTTGGATCAGGACCTTCAAGATCAAACCTGCCGGTAAGATTAAAAGGATGATTAGATAAATTTATATCGATACTGTCGAATTGTAACTGTTTCAGTTTTTTATCATATCGCAGATCAAAATCACCATCGAAAACTTTTTCTTTTAAAAAACTGCCTCTTTCAAGATTAAAAGCAAGGCTATGAACGATCATATTTGCTTTTGCTGAAAATAAAAAGGAAGAAGAATCCTTATCATCCAGCTTAAGATCAAGATTATTTACAACAATATCATGCAGCTTATCTTTTTTCTTATCATCTATTATCAGTCTTACATCATTAAGTACAATATTTCTTAATTCATTTTTGGCGTGTATAGTGGAAACAATAGCTGAAGTATCTTTTTTTGGATTGAATAAATAGGTATTTGTATAACCGGATGTATCAGTATACAGATAAAAACTTCCTTTATCTATCCGGAATCCATTAACAGCAGATTGCTGTTTTATCAACTTTATAATACTAAGATTTAAATAAACATCTTCTCCCTGGAAAAATGCATGATGGTGCTGAGCATACATGGTATCGGTGATCAGTACTTTATGCAGTACAACAGATACCTGGGGAAAATGACTAAAAAAGTTCAGTTCTACGTTCCCGATGGTTACATTTCCATTTATTTTTTTACCTACCAGGTCTGTAACCTGGTGGATGATCTTTTGTTTGTGAGTAGTAACATAGGCAAATACTATAATATATAGAAGCAATAATATTCCTATAAGGATGCCGAAGCCTTTTAGTGTGTATTTAAGATATTTGTTCAAGGAAGTTAATATATTAGGGATGATAAGGTTTACCGGGTTCTCACAATACAAATATCGGGCTCTAAATTCCAGATCTTGTATTGCGACGCTTCTTCTTTAACTTTTTTTCCTTTAATTTTTACTGGTTAACTCCTCAAGCATTCTAAGGATCTTATCGAGTTTTTCAATTTCAATGGAATTCAATCTTAACTGGAGCAGCTCTATTTCTTCTTTTGCTTCCACATTAGTTTGATAATCTTTCATGGCCTGCACCCTGTCGCGTTCACTTTGCCGGTTTTGTGCCATCATTATTATAGGAGCTGCATAAGCAGCCTGGGTAGAAAATAGCAGGTTCAATAAGATAAAAGGATACACATCCCAGTGATACATAAATCCTACAAAATTCAGGATCATCCATAGAATAACGAAAATAGTCTGGCAGATTATGAATGTCCAGGAACCCATTCCGTTTGCTACCTTATCGGCCAATGACTGCCCGAAAGACAATGATTCTGCATGTTCATCATGCCATGTTTTGTGTTTAAGCATAGTTTTTATTTAATTTTTTCAATATAACGGGCTTGCAAAGGTTCAATCTAAATATAAACAAACCCATAATTATACTTTTTTCGTTTATTAATATCAGTAATTGGTAAAAAATTAACACATTTTTCAATTATCAATTTTTTGGCATTATAATTAATATAATATAAGAAAACATTTATATGAAAAACTTTTACGCTGCCTACACAAGAGTCGTTTTTGGAACTACTTATTACTTCGTAAAAAAATACGGAACCTTCCCTGAATTCAAAAATGTTTCGGATGTATTAGAGGGATATGGTATGCACACAGATTTTAACAGTGCGTGTAATATTGCAGAGATCGACAATGACACTATCCGGCAACAATTACTGAACAGCATCCAGGAGGCTAATTTTGGAAAAGTTGTATCTATGAACGTTGTGAAATCTCTTTCTGCAAGTAATGGATAACACCTGATTAAAAAAAAGTGAGTCATTAATGATGGTAAATTACTACGTAATTATACCTTGCTTTAACAAAGATTAAATTCACATGCTTTTTTTGTTCGCCATAGTGTGGAAGAGATACCCCTTTTTTCTTCACCAACCAATGAGCTTTTTATAACTGATACGTATTTCAAAAAAAGGCAACAATCTTGTAGATTGTTGCCAAATTAAAAGTTTTGAATTTATCAGCTAACTTTTATTTCCTGCAGTACAGCTTCCTTACCGGGAATAACCGGCAGTGTTACCTGTAAAACACCATCCACATATTTTGCGGCAATGTTTTGCAGATCGATGCTTGCATCAAGTGTAAACACCCTTTCAAAACCACCACGGCTATATTCACGATGAACCCATTGCGGGCGGGCGAATCCTTCGGGCGGAGTGTAGGAGATCGTTAATTCATACCCTTTTACGTCGAGGTGAAAATGCTCTTTTATGCGTCCGGGCGCAAATACAAGCATCTCATAACTGTTCTCTGATTTAAAAATATTTACTGCGGCTTTTTGCATTGAACGGTAAAGCGGGTGCCGGTTCCTGCTTCCGTATTCGGTGCCTTTTGCGGCACATGACTGATTGTAGTACATGTTTTTGTTTTTAAAATGATAAAATAATTCTTATTCATGCAGACGAATGAGAACACTTTATATTTTAAAATATTTTTTGTACCGGGCTTTCTAAAGTTTTGTAGTAATTCTTAATTGGAAAAGTTTTGACTCATTGCTGATTCCATAGGTTATATCAAAGAACATAACATTGAAAGGGGCAATGAGAATTCCGCCGCCATAACCCGTATGCCAGGTGTTTGAATTTTCGCCAGGTATCCATACACGGCCGTCATCATAAAAAGCAACGATACCCCCTTTTCCATTTAATAAATGGGTGCGGATATTGGTTATAAACCGGAGTTCATTGCTATTGTAGAAAGTTGTTTTGCCATGAAATCTTTCGAGTGCATATCCCCTAAGGTCGCGTCCGCCGCCAATTTCAGGGTATTGATAAAACTCGGGGGCACCGGTAACCGTTTCTCCTCCACCTGTTATTGATAATGAAATTTTAGGAAGGATTGGAATAAAGAACTGCAGATTTCCCTTAAAATCGGCGAAGGACTTGCTGTCATCGGCCAGGTTTTTTATGTACCCGGCTTTACCGGTAAAATTGATCCCGCTAACCGGTATAATGGAATCATTAACATGTTTAAAATTATAAGAAAGCCATCCACCCGCAAAAGTATTTGTATTATTATTTTCGGGGTGTACGGGCAGATAATCATTGTTGATAAAACGGTTTGCATCCTGCTTAATTTTTACCCCGCTATAAAAACCAGATACGGTAATATTGCCTGCACTGCCAGCATGATTAAGTCCTATACTGCCCTCCCACTCTTCTGTACGCAGTCTAAAATAGTTTTTTGTATCATTAAATAAGATGGTCTCATTTCCCAGGCCATAAAAATTTTGCCATCTTATAAAATCATAAGTTCCATTTAAAAGCAGGTTCCAGTTTCCAACCGCTTTGGGAAAGATACCGGTGTATATGGTACTGATCGCATTTTGTGAAATTGAATAATTTATGCCCAGGCTTTGCCGGAAAGCGAAAGGTTCTTTCCTGAAAGAATGATGCTGCCAACCGTAAGCCAGACCAACATAGAAGCGGTCTTCATCAGAATAACCAGCAGTAGGCTTAAGGCCTCTTTTCTCAGGACGGAAAGCGTCGTAATTAAAATTGTGTACTGTACTATCAGAAGAAAGATGAAGTTTTGCCTTGGAATGCAGCACAAAAATATTATTATCATGATCGTCGTACACCTGCACTTTATGGCCGCCTCCCGAAATATCCATTGAGTCTTTTTTATCACCCCCGATCAGCCTGGTCTTTATACCGTTGCTGGCATCTCCATGTACAACATAAATATCTTTCCCTGATAAGCCATAAAGCCTGATCTCTTTTGTTTCGTGTGAAAAGAATTTACGGGAATAGAATGGCTGGTCACGCTTTTCACCATCTTTCAAATCGTAAATATTTACATCCGTTTCATTGTCATTGATCTTATCCACATCAAAATATTCGCGGTTTTTTGAACCAACAATATCCACGTCCCTGGCGATGAATAAGTAATATTTGGTTGCATATTCAACCAGGTGGCCACGTCTTGATTTTAAATTGGAGATTATTTTTTTCCCGGATATTGCGAATATTTCACGAGGCATTTCTTGTATTGCCTGTTCTATACTTTTATCCGTTAATAATTTTTGTAATTCCTTCGCGGTGTTCTGCCATTCAACCAGTGTTACACGATTTGTAAAATAACGATCGATGTTCCTTCTTTCATAACTAAATCCCTCCGGGTATGGTATATCGTTAGCAAAGCTTTGAAAATATTTTGCACCGGCAGCACCAATAGCATTTTTTAGAATAAGCCCGTCAAATTTAGAAAAAGGCTGGTCCCTGTCTTCCGGCACCGGCACATAAAATGTTTTTTTATCCTTTTCAACAGTGCCCCATTTCCATTGGTCTTCATGCCTGTCCCAATCGCCAATGAACATATCAAATAACCTTGCCTTCACAAAAGCAAGCTGGTCTACTGCACGGCTGTTATCCTCATACAATTTATCACGCACTTTTTCGGAGCTGATAAATTTATCAAAATTGCCAAGGTTATCAGCATTGCTCCAGTCGCCATCAGGTCTTTGTTCTAATAAGTATAAATTATTACCGTATTTTTTATTGAAGGTGTCCAGTGCGGGTTGTTGCGGCAGGTATACATATATGGGATAAGTATGATAAATATTTGCGGCTTCTGCTAATTTAGGAATGGCAAGTGCTGCATAAGGATGTGACGTGGATATCTCATCATTAACAATATGCTGAACGAATGTGTTATAAAAAATCTTAGGCAATAATACATCGAGCGTTTTATTCACAGACCTAAGAGCATAAGATCTTCCATCTTTGCTTTTTAGATGGAGCGACTTGCTTTGATGGCCCCCACCTTCCTTTTCCGGTACCAATCCGCCAAATGCAGTATCGAGCATCAAAACCTTAAAGTTCACCGGCGTTATCCATTCTTTTCTATAATTATGTCCAAACAAAGACTGGTATAAGGAAGAGCGTTTATATTCAGCGCCGGCCGCACGTAAATTGTATCCTGGCACCGGCTGTTGAGCCTGCACAACGCTAATTGATATTAACAGTAAAAATACGGGTAAGAATATCTTAAATGATTTCATCTTCAATAAATAATATGTGAATATAAAAAAAATAGTTCCAATATGAAGCCTGATGTAATGGCATCAAAAAAATCAGGGTAACAATATGCCTGCCAGCATTTTTTTGGCTTTAAAAAAATGATAATGCATCGCTCCAGCAGCATACTCTGCTAAGGGCAGTTTATATAGAAAATGAATGCTGAAAAAGGATAATCTTTTATAGTTAAGAAGTGCAAGCAGTAATTCTAAAAAATCATATTGCCTCCAGACCGTGGTTCGTGTCTCAC
>JACDBU010000247.1 GCA_013694745.1 Chitinophagaceae bacterium | reverse complement strand
TTAAGCACAAACAAGGTGACTCAGCATTACCCAAAGAATCAGTTCTTATTCATTAACCTAAAGGAATTTTGTGTCCGTTGATTTCGAACCACCTCAGCGTTCCAATTATTTTCAAGTCACTATTTTTCTTACTGCATTTTTAATTGTATTCATTGTCTCGTCATCGGGTCTTCATTAATACTCATTCGTAAAACAGATGGCGAAGAGTTGGTTTCATATTGCATTTATCAAATTGAAAACATCATTTTGAACAACCTTTAAGAAAAAGGTTTATAAAGCAACACTGCGATACCAACAAGTATGTTGTCTGCTTTTTTCGGCCGGTAGTTAAGAGGTTTTTATTTTGTTTCAATGCTTTAAATAATTTGATAGAACATAAGCGTGATACTTATTTTTTATATACTATGTCATTATTAAAGCTTAGGGTTAGTGAAGCAGGACTTGGATTTTTTCTATCAAAGCCATTCCCTGTAAATACCATTTGAAACTTTCTTCCGTCGGTATAGGTAAATACTAATGTGTAATTTTTTATCTTATAAGTGCCGCTGCCAGATTTTGCGGTAATATTAAATTCGTCAGGATCCGTGGTTTGGTGATTCAATATATTTAAAGCACCATCATCGATAAACTTTCCATCTGAAGAAAAAATAATGGATGGAGGTTTGCCACCCCAGTCTCCGTCAAAAGCATATTTGCCATTGAGTACTGCGTCATCCGGAGAAGGAAACTTTTCATAAGTATGATCGGTGTTTTGAGTAGTGATGACAAGATTGGTTCCAGTTACTTTCAGCGGCATGTTTCCATAACCCATATTGATCGTTCCTTTTCCGTCCTGCAAAATGTATGTACCCCAATTCCTTGTATTCAATTCTGCATAAACCCATGTGTTCTTTCCCTCGAAGCCCTCCGTTGGAAATTTCGCTCCAAAAAATACCTGGCCGTTTGGAAAAAACAATGCATAACTAGCGTTTAAACTGCCTCCTCCTAATTTTAAACCACCATACATTCCTGAAAGTGCATCGCCTTTTAATGCCCCAACCTGCTGTTCTTTCCAGTCATCAAATTTTAACCCCAAACACAATTCTATTATCGCATTCCTGTAAAGAGAATTATTATAGGGGCTGTAATCAGCACCATTGATGTTTTGAAGACCAACGGTTATAATCCTTTCTATCCGGTCGTTCAACTTAATAACAAAAAGATTGATATAATATTTTTCATAAGCCAGTTCGCTATGGTCTTCTATCCTTTTTACTGTTCCTTCTGCCTGGATATAATCCCATCCCTTATAGGATTTTTTTTCTTTAATAATATTATAATATGGCTTGTTGTAAGGAGAAACAAATTGAAACTTGTTAAGTACATCATTCCAGCTTGTTTCCATTGCTTCCTGCATGCTTCCTGAAAAAGGTTTCGATTCCATTATCCTTGTTTCAAGGTAACGGTTGGCCGGGAGGTTAACTGGCTTGAAAATTATAGCATCTGTATACCGCTGCATCGTCCATTCTTTCATGGGCATAAATAGCATGTGTCCTAACGCTTGCAATGAAGTATTTTTTTGGTTCGTCTCCTTAATACTTGCTGTAGTTTTATCAAGCTTCATATTTCCTACAACATCATCTATTTTAGTTGCATAAGAAGGGTCATTAAAATTGGCAAGTACACTAATAACTTTTCCAAAACCACTGATCACTGTAAGCATGACATAGGCATCCACACCCTCCTGCTTTACTGTGGCCAGCGCTGCAATAGCTTTCCATCCCTCAGGGCTTGTTTGGGTTTGGGTTTTTGGATTGGCGGTAGCCTTATAAGGAATAACCACCTGGTCGTTCCATTTGTTTTTAAAATCTTTTTGTGGATCATCTGTACCTGGGGTACTGGCATAAATAGCCAAAACACAAAAGCTTCCGGTGGTTTTATTTGTATTGCTATAAATCACTACTCCTTCTTTCAAATCTTTCTTCCAATCTTTAGGGGGTGTATAAGTAGCAATATCAAATGTTTGGGTTTGCGTAAATCCTTGTTGCATGATAGCAATAAATAATAAAAGGGTGATCATCTTTTTCATGAATAAATTATTTATCAATCAATGCTTTTAATTTTTCTACAGGAAAATTTTCTTCAAATCGCAGGAAAAAATATCTTTTTCATAATGCTGAGTTGTACTCTTTATTCTTTAACGATCATTATACCTGATGCCGCAAATTGAATGTTTTTCTGGTAATCAGGTCTTCCTGTCACCTTTTCACGAACCCTTAAAGCAGGATCTATGCCTTCAACAATAATTTTTTGGCCAACAAGTTTTTTGGAAACAGTAAAGCCATAGTCTTTTGTTCCAACTGTTATTGTGGTTCCATCATCTTTTTTCAGCAAAATCGTCCTACAATCTTCTTCGCACCAATCAACGTTTACTACTATTCCGGTTATTGTTGCCTGCCCATTTACAGGTTTTACTTTCCTGTCGGTATCGGGTATTATGATACCAGTTCCTTTGTAGTTTCCATACTTTTTGCCTATATAGACTTCGTCTTCTGTTTGCTGGGCATGCAAGACAAGGGTTAAAAACAGGACGGGCAGAATAAATAATAACTTTTTCATAATGTTGATTTTTGTTTTAAATTTTGTTTTGATTTCCGATATAAATTGACCAACAACCTCCACACGGTTTATGATTTGCGCCTGGTTTTTATCGGTTTTCATATTAGCATCGTTGTGTTTTTTCCAACGCTCTTTTTCATTCATAATTACATCGTCATCGCAGTTGATTTTGCAACTAAAATGTTCCAGGATAAGATGATAATAGCAAGTAATAATAAACTCCTCATGGCCGGTTGGATTTATAAATGTTTACATTTTTATTTTGCTGCACATCTGGCGCCGGTCCAAACATTCCTTTAAATGGCCCTTCACTAAAATTCCATCCTGAATTGATGCCCAGTGTGTAGCCAACGCCTGTTTCATTTTTTGCAAAATCCTTTTCTACTTTTATGGGACCACCGGCAGCTCCTTCCACACCTGCTGATGCTTTAGCATCAAATTTCAACCCGCCGTCGGAAAAATTATTATTGCCATCAAAAGTTATAAAGAATGTTTCGCCTACACTGGTATTTACACCGGCTTTTACTGGTCCAACTTTCTCTTCTAATTCAAGCTTAAGCCCAATGCCTACACTTACGGTGGATTGTTTTGCTTTAAATTTTTTCTCATACCCAAATATTACTCCTTCACCGGCTTTGAAAGAAAATTTTTCGCAGTTGAGCTCAAATTTTCCAACAATAAAAGGGATTTCAATATCGAGCGGACACTCTATATCTTTTATTTCATTGCTGTCGCTGGTTGCAGTGGTTGGTTTAAAATCACATGGTTCAATTATTTCTGAGCGCCCGATCACTACCAACCTATTCAGGTAACCTGCTACCAATGGATAAAATAAATTTATAAGAAAACCCTCATTGCTTACTGAATGCATACTCAGGTAGCCCCAATAAATCATGTCATCAAAATATTTTCTTATAATCAGCAAATTCTTTTCCTGCCATTCTTCGGTCAGCAACGCATATTTTGGAAGGTATTCATTGCCCAGGGCGTCTAAGGCTTTGCACCTTGTTTCTGTCGATACTTTTTGTTTATCAAGATCTTTTTTCATGCTGATAAGCCGGTCTTCGTATTCTTTTTTCAATGCTGTTATTGCTGCATAGTATTTATTATCTAAGCCGGATGCCATGGAATGGATATCCTTGTCGTCTTTTGCCATATCCCTCAACATGATTCCGCAGAATTCTCTAAATGGCTGGGCGGCAAAATCGTCATTCTTAAGAGTTGGTGATGTTATTTTACCTGTTTGTGCATACTGCTGATTAAACTTGTTTTGGAGGAGAACTATTTTTTTCATGTATCCGTCTAACTGTGTCGAAATAATCTTCTGGAACGCCCTATATTCAGCATCTACCCGCGCAGCATCAGACACTTTGGTACACTGTGCAGGCAATGCATATTTGAACTGGTTGAAGTATTCCGGAATCTTATACCTGGATTTGGCAAATGGATAAATATTAGCATCTTTTTTTATTTTCCTGAGTTTTAATTCTGCAGGCTTATTGTAAGCACCTTTTAAGGATTGTTGAAAATATTCAATTGCCTTACCTGTATTGCCCTTTGCTGCTTCAATCTGCCCAGCGGTATTATTGGCTTCCACATTTTTCGGTTCAGATTTTATGCATCGTCCCAAATAATACATTGCAGTATCGGTTTCCCCAAGTCCCGCATACCCTTGTCCGATATTATTTAATACCATAGCATCGCCGGGATAGGATTGCAGAATATATTTTAAAATGGGAATGGCTACTTGTTCAATTCCGCTCATATTTAAAATAGCGGCACAGTTGTTCAGTAAAACACCGTTATCAGGATTGGCCGCCGCTGCTTTTATGATCAGCAACAAAGATTCTTCCCGGTAGTTAGTGTACCACCCTCCAATGGCAGCTTCGCTCATCTCATTTCCATCGTTCTTATACTTAGCGACAATTGATTGTACTGAGGAACTAACACCCGGCGATAATTTTTTGGTAAGGCCGGTATAAACCAAATTTAGAAAGCTTACAAGTTCTGTACGGGTAAGTGTTTTTTTGGGAAGCGAAGAAAGCATTACAGTATTCTTTACAGGAAATTTCCAGTGGTCAACATTCCCATTATCGCTTGGGTCACCATTGACTAATCCATTTATTGAAGCATTATTATTCTGCGATTGATTCTTCATTGCATCGGTAATATTTTTTTGTTGATCCAGTAAACTTTTCATCGCCTTAACTTTTGCAGTATCATTGCTGTATTTCTTCATTTGCTCCTGAGCCTGCTTCATCATTTTGTCCATTTCAGCTTTTGTTGGCTGGGCAAAAGAAGTGATGACAAATAATAGGATAACAATAAAAAGTAATAAATTCTTCATGCCTGGTTGGTTTTATACATTTATACATTTATACATTTTATATAGAGTGCAGGTGGAATTAAGAAAAAATATGCAGTGGCGCTGATATCGGCGGGTGCTGATGGTTGCGGAGCATAAGCAGTTGTAACCGCTACAAGTAGAAAACTATTGGTCATGTTATTTTTTTTAAAGGTTTACTTATAGGTGTGTTACAATAGAAAAAAAATTATATGTGGTATTACTCGTCTTTTAATTTTGTTACCCAGATTTTTAAATAACCATCTTCCGAATCTTTTGGACTTTCCATAATTATTTGTTCTCCATCTTTGGCAAAAAACTTTATATCCCACGGAAGAGCTCTGCCAAATTTCATTTCTTTTGATACCGATGTAGAATTGCCTACAGTATTATCGGGAGACCGGCAGCTAGACTTAACCCAGGAAAATTCCATTGGATATGGCACAAACGAAATTTCCACAATGGGGTAGGCTCACCTGGTGGGTTGGCCGGTGTTATTTTAATCTGTTTTATGCCTGCCACATGTAGAAGCCCCGTACAAGTCGTTGGATTTAAAAGAATATTCTTGCAGTCGTCTTTCATTTTTTCAAGGTTGTTTATAATATTTATAACAGCAGGTTCTTTTTTATCTAATGATACAGTGAAACTGCCATCATCTGTGGTAGTTCTAATGCCTCCCCACACACCTTTGCCTCCTGATTTTATCACAGATGTCATTTTTACTTCCCATGCATCGCCATAAATGGTAATGTTGCTTAAAAGTCGAATTACATATTTGTTCAGATGTTTTTTTGAATAAATACCCTCAACAGAAACTGCTACCGGGTTTTGTACAGGCACCTGCGCAGGGGCCTGGTAAATAGCAGTTGTGTTTTCCGATGCAGAAATCAACCCAACCGTGCTGTTGCCTTTATCTATTGCATTTACACTCCACTTTAAAATCTGTTGCGTTGGCGTTAGTAGCGTAAGTTCATCATCTGCTTCTAAAGGCTCAAAAGCTATTATATTCAAACGCAGGCTGCCATTAACTTTTACCCTGGCAGAGGAAGGGTAAATTTTAGCCAGGCTGAAATTTACATAAGCGCTGAAGTGCTCAATATTTACCGTCAGCGTTTTTGAGACTGAATCCAATAACACTTTTTTTAATGATGACCATTTCCCTTTTTCATCCTGCATAGCCATGCCTAAAAGTAATGGTGAGTTTCCTTCAGTTTCAGTTTCATTGTATGAAAAAATTAATTGCACTGGCCGGTTAAAAATAATACCTGAAGGTTCCATCTGGTAAGCCTTGCCATTACCATTGGGTGCAAAGTTTGTAGTGGGCTGTATGCTGATTGTTGTTTTTTTTGAAAGGGCACCTTCGGGGAAAATTAATTTTATTTTACCATCAGAAGATGTAATGCTGCCGCCATCTTTGTCAATTTTATTTTCTGCTTTTTCTCCGGCAGGTTTTCCTTTTGCTGTTACCCCAAATTTTATTAAGGAATCGGTAACGGCGATATTTTGCGCTGATGCAGATATTGATATCCATAAAAAAATAATAATACAGCCGGAGATTTTCATCGTACTTCTTATAAAATATTTATCAAAAAAAATTTTAAACCTTCATCCATATTTTTTTGCAATTGTATCTGCTAAATATTAACCCCAATATTTTTTCCCGGTTAAAATTCGATGGTTTTAAATTTTACAAATCACTTATGGTATATTCAATAACTACTGCACGGATAATTAAATCAAAGCCATTCCATATCCCAACATCATTGTTTACTATTACTAAATAAGTCCTGCTTGAATTATCTACCAAAATGCCAGGGCTGATGGTTTGAGATACTGCCTGGTAGCCACTGCTGCCAACTGTACTCAAGGTGGCAATAGGAAAAAAACCACCACCCACAGGAGCATAATCATAGAGATAAGCGTTTAAATTTTGTGTAACAGAATTATCCAAAAAGTGTGCAGTAACTTTTGTAATGGTTGCACCATGTGGCAGGTTTACGGGAGCAGTAATTCCAAAGCCGTCGCCAGGTTCCATATAGGCCCCGCCTGAACTGCTGGATTTTTTTACAACAGCGGTACTCACTCTTGCAGTAAATGCACCCGGATCTACACTGTAATAATAAGTTTTAGGAGCCGTGAATTTTATTGCGTCAGCTTTTATATTCCCCGCAACTTCTAATTTTGCAGATGTCGTTGCAGTCCCAATTCCTACGCTGCCATTTCCTTTTATACGCATAGTTTCTGTAAATGATGTGCTGCTGCCATATCCAAAAGCTATATCTGCTGTTGACACATCAGTATGTATTTGTAACAAAAAGGGTTGTATACCAAAACCATAATTGAAAGAAGAATTGGGATACAAAGAAATTTTATCTCCCAGGCCCTGGGAGAAACTTAACGGAACAGTTGTTGGCAAAACTCCAATACCAAGGTTACCACTAAAGTATCCGTTACCGTTAGTCCAATTAGTAAAAAAAACCGGTGCCCCAAATTGATCACGGTATTCTAATTGAGCACCGTTAGAATACAATCCTTCTGCCGATGCAGAATGCTTTATAATATATTGCGGAGCTGGAATAAAAAGATATGAATTGCTCCAGGTAATTTTTCCTGAAACGGAATCATGTGTAATAAAATTATTACTGCCACCTGAACGAAAATTTCCATTTACATCTAATGTCTTTTGTGGCGTAGTGGTACCAATGCCTACATTTTGTGCGATAATTCTTTGACTTATAAAAATGGAAATAATAATCAATGTCGAAAATATTCTCATGATACTTATTTGTGTTTTTAAAAAAAAAGGTTCTTCCGGAAATTTTTTGAATGTTTAAAAGTATATATCCATAGACTTTTGCGCATCCCCTGAAACAGTGATTCTTACTGATCTTAATAGAATCACCCGAAACTGGTATTTTAAAGCGATTGTTTGAATTTTACCGGAAGTAAGAGTTAATTTGTATAATGCAAAGGATGATTTTTATATCTATTCTATTACTGCCTGCACTCATTATTCAGGCGCAGCAAAATAACAGGGATAGTTTATTACAACAGCTTGCAGCAGCTAAAGAAGATACAAATAAGGTATGGTTATATTTAAAACTAAGCAAAGCAACACAAAGCACCGACATGACCAGGGCACATTTGTTTTGCGAGCAGGCATATTCGCTTAGCGAAAAATTGAATTTTAATAAAGGCCGTTTTAAATCAATAATTCGTAAAACAGCTCTGTTCAGGGCAACTGGTAATGTGGATTCTGTTTTTGAGGTCAATAAAAGATTTCTTTCCCTTGCCCGGCAAATGAGAGATACATTGAATATTGCTATTGGATACATGAATATTGCGGAATCATATAGTGATCTCGGTGATCCGGAAAAAGCTATTGACTTTAGTTTACAAGGGCTAGCCGTAATTGAAAGCTCTGGAGCCCCGGAGCTAAAACAGGATGCTTATGATAATTTGCAGCGCCTTTATTTTACCAGGTTAGAATATGATAAGTCCATTGAGTACGGAACGAAATCGTTGCAGATAGCCCGGGCACTGAATGTACCGCAACGGATTGCAAGTTCTTTGTTCAATTTATCAGTTGTGTACAACAGTAATAAAGAATTTGATAAAGCTATTGCAGCGTCAAAAGAAGCGGTTGCTATAGGCAGGACTACCGGCGAAGACAGGGTTGTGGCATACGGATTATCCAATTTGTGTGATGTTTATTTGAAGCTAAACAATATACCGGCTGCACTCAACTACGAGTTGGAAAGTTTTTCATTGGCAAAAAAAGTTGGGGATAGAGATATGGAAGCTAACGCACTTACTGGTTTGGGTGTGTGCTATTTGCAGCAAAAAGAATATGCCAGGGCACAGGGTTATGCAACACAGGCTGTAAAGCTACACGAAGAGATGGGGAATATAACTGGAAAAGTAAACGCTACAAAAGTATTGGCAGATATTGCATTTGCCACGGGTGATCCCACACAAGGATATGCATACGAATTGCTTTGTGACGAGTATGAACAAAAACATAATAACCAGGTATTGTCCAAACAATCATCTGACCTGGAAAAAAAATACGAAACTGCAAAAAAAGAAAAAGAGATCATCCAATTGCAGAAAGATAAACAGATACAAGATCTTTCTTTAAAACAAAAATCAACACTAAATTATTTTTTAATTGGCTCTGTTGCGGCTTTACTTATCGTTAGTTTTTTAGGTTATAGAAATCTTCGACATCGTCAGCAACTGGCAAAGCAACAACACGAGTTGCATCAGCAACAAATCCGTGAACTGGAAAAAGACAAACAATTGGTGGCAGTGGATTCCATGCTCAAAGGGCAGGAAGATGAAAGAAGCAGGCTTGCTAAAGATCTTCATGATGGATTGGGCGGTTTATTATCAGGCGTAAAATTTTCCCTAAGTAATATGAAAGACAATTTAATTATAACACCCGATAACATGACTGTATTTGAACGGTCCCTGGATATGATTGATACTTCTATTAAAGAACTTAGAAGAGTAGCGCATAACATGATGCCGGAAATGCTTACAAAGTTTGGTTTGGATGAAGCATTAAAAGAATATTGCAACAGCATCAATACAACAAAATTACTTATCGTAAAATACCAGTCCCTGGGAATGGAAGAGCGTTTAGATAAATCAATTGAAATAATTATTTACCGAATTGTGCAGGAGCTATTGAATAACACCATGAAACATGCGGTAGCAACCGAAGCCTTTGTACAATTGATAAGAGAAGGAGCAAGACTAAATGTAGTAGTTGAAGATAATGGTAAAGGATTTGATTCAAGCCTTGCAGAAAATAATAAAGGAGCAGGTCTTGAAAATGTTCGCAGCCGTGTTGATTATTTGAAAGGGCAGTTAGATGTTCATGCAGAGCCGGGTAAGGGAACCTTAGTAAATATTGAATTTAATGTATAGTTATGATCCAGGTTTACAGTAGCATTCTATTCGATGATAAGTATCTTATTAAATCTTTCTAAAGTCAATGCATAACATTTAAAACTGATCCGGTCAAAAGGGTAAGATTGGCTCCGGTGTTTACTGTTATACTGCGACAGCCTGCATAACTATTTAATATTACCATACCGCTATCAATAATTATATCTGAATAGTTATCCGGCACCCTGTAGCAACTCCAGTTGGAAGCAGTTTCCCAGGCAGTACTTGTAATTCCCGTCCATCGGTTTACAAACTTCAACGAATAGACTGCCCCATTAGTACCATCAACTACACAGCGATATTGATAGCCGTACCACGAAGAAGGAGTATTATCTATTTGCAGTGTAATAGTATTGGTACCACTGTATATGGTATTGTCACTTATATTACTAAAACCACTGCCTGTATTCACCTGCCATTGATAAGAATTGCCTGCTATACTTGAAGTAAATGAAGTGCCAACACTCGGGCAAATAACAGCATTAGGGCTAAGCTTTGAAACAAAAATCGCACCTACAGAGTAATCAAGGTTATAAGCATCAAGGCCGGGATCAAAATCAACTGAGCCAAAAAAAGTGCCTGTTGTATAGGCGTTCCCGCTGTTATCCACGGTTATAGATAACCCATACCCATTACCACCAAATCCCCGGAAAGCTTTTGCCCAAAGAAAATTTCCGTCAGTATTTAATTTAGAAACAAAAATTGCCGGGTTGCTAATATCAGTAGAATTGAGATAATAATAGGGCCCATTGGCGGGATCAAAATCAACATTGCCAATAAAATATCCTGTCGTATAAACATTTCCGCTGGTATCTACGGCTATGGAATTTCCCTCCTCGGCATAAGGTCCGCCGATTTGTTTTGCCCAAACAAAATTTCCTGAAGCATTCAACTTGGAGATAAAAATGTCTCTGCCACCCATGGGAGTCAGGTTATAAGTTGACGGGCCGGGGTCAAAGTCTGCTGTGCCGGGAAAATATCCGGTTGTATAAACATTTCCTTTAACATCTACTGCGATAGAAGAACTATAATCCTCAAGACTCAACCCCGTAACATGTTGCCCGCCCATTTGTTTTGCCCAGACAAAATTTCCTGAAGCATTTAATTTGGAAACAAAAATATCATTACCGCCAAGGGAAGTTTGACTGAAACCTGTAGCAGCCAGAATAAAACTATCTATCCCCGGATCAAAATCGCCCCTGCCGTTAAAAGTGCCAGTTGTATAAACATTTTCATTCGCATCTACTGCAATAGAAGTTCCTGTTTCATTATACATTCCTCCCATTTGTTTTGCCCAAACAAAATTTCCGTTACCATCAAGTTTGGAAACAAAAATATCATAGTCAAAAGGATCGCTCGTGGCAAGTTCATAGGTTCCCGGGCCGGGGTCAAAGTCAACTACGTTATGAAAATACCCTGTTGTATAAACATTTTCACTGGCATCTACAGCAATATCATAAACACGATCATAAAGTGATGCCCCGTTACCCGGGCCGCCCAATTGCTTTGCCCAGATAAAATTTCCGGAAGAGTCCAGTTTTGAAATAAAAATGTCATCTGTTCCTGAAGATGTCATACTGAAGTTTCCTGCACCAGGATCAAAGTCTCCTGTGCCTTCAAAAGATCCGGTTGTATAAACATTTCCACTTGCATCCACGGCAAGGGCAAGCCCAATATCATCAGCTGCTCCCCCCAATTGCTTTGCCCAGATAAAATTTCCGGA
>JACDBU010000245.1 GCA_013694745.1 Chitinophagaceae bacterium | reverse complement strand
CTGTGTAACAAAAGCGCTGATGACAAGCTGCACCTGCTCTAAATTTTTCAAGCTTTCACCCAGGATCCCGCCGTATACCTTGTACATATAATTAATTTCACCTGGCGTAAAATTTTTATCCTGCCGGGATAAGGCATAGGCCCGCTGGTACTCTTTCACGAGTTGCAGCTGCCGTTTGATAATATCTCTTACCCTTTGATAGGTGGCAACCGTATTCTTTACCTTCCATAGCTCATCAAAATAATCAGCATACAATTTTCTTTGCTTCTCTACCCAGTCGCCGATCTCGCCGAGCTTCAGCTCATGCATTTTATTTTCCAGGACTTTTTGCTCATTCTGCAGCCAGATCGTTTTATTTTGTAAGCGCTGAATTTTTAGGTCAACGGCAACGATTACTTTTTTGACCCCGGCTTTTATGATTTCAAGAATGCCGGTTTGAGCATGCACAGGCTGTGTTACTGCAAGCAAAAAAATTATTACAAGTTTCTTCATGGTGTAATTTTTTTATAAATCCTGTTTCCAAAAATTAAATTGCCATTCGAAATAACAAGTGTCTTTCCTTTCTTCAATTCAGTCAGTACTTTTTTTTCTTCATCGTAAGTCAGCATCCAGTTTTCACTTTTAAAGTTTTTATTAGCTGTTGTCCTCCTTTCAATCTGGTAAACATTCTTATTAATGCTTTTCAGTATTAGTGTATCCTTGATCGTATAGAATTCATTTTTATAACTGCAGGTATATATACCATCCATAGATAAGCCTGTTGTGGATGTGCAGCCAGCCAGTACAAATAAGTAAATCAATATTTTTTTCATGGGTCAATAGTTAATGATGCAATCCCTTTTTCAATACTTCCAAACTTTTCTGCTGCCTGCTGCACTTTCATCTTTTCTTTTTCTTCCGTCGTATAGGCTAAATATTCTTCCGGGGAAACTTCTGTCCTGTAAACCCTGGAAAGCATGCCACCGAGGCTGATAAAAACTTCTTTGTACTTCTTGCTGGGATCGTTGGCTTTGTTGATGGAAAGAACCATGGCTTTTTCTTTTTCAGTCAGCCCGAGTAATTCCTGTATCAGGTCAAACTTGTTTTGATACTTGGATTGGTCCAATAATATTTTGCAATCACTGTTATTGATGATCGCCTGCTTTACCACAGGAGATGAAATAATATCTTCGATATCCTGTGTGACGACGATAGCTTCACCGAAAAATTTGCGGACTGTCTTGAATAAATATTTAATGTATTCCGCCATTCCCTCTTTTGCGATGGCTTTCCAGGCTTCTTTGATCAATATCATTTTGCGAATGCCTTTGAGTTTCCGCATTTTGGAAATAAAAACTTCCATGATAATGATAGTAACAACTGGGAATAATATTGGATGATCTTTTATATTGTCTAATTCAAAAACAATGAACCTCTGTTGTAGCAGATCAAGATTTTCTTTTGCATTTAATAAATAATCGAACTCACCTCCTCTGTAATACGGCCGGAGGACGTATAAAAAATTAGAAATATCGAAATCCTTTTCTTTTACTTTATCAGTTGAAAGGATGGTTACAAATTCATCTTTTATAAATTCATAAAAAGTATCAAAGCACTGAAAAAGGTTTTCTTTTTCTGCTTTTTCAAAATAGAGCTGCAAGGCATTCGACAAGGCAACATATTCAGAGCGGTTGAATGTCTCATTGTCTTTCTTCCAGAGCGCGAGCAATAATGTTTTGATGCTTTCTTTTTTCTCCGTGTCCAGCACATCTCCTTCCCCGATATAAAAAGGATTAAACTTTATCGGCTTTGTTTCACTGTAGGTAAAATAATAACCCTTCACCAGGTCACACAGCCCGCGGTACGAATGCCCTACGTCCACCAGCACTATATGTGTGCCCTGCTCATAATAACTGCGGATCATGTGATTGGTGAAGAAAGATTTACCGCTGCCCGATGGCCCCAGGATAAATTTGTTACGGTTGGTGCATATTCCTTTTTCCATTGGTTCATCTGAAATGTCAACATGCACCGGGTGCCCCGTCAAACGATCTCCCAGCCTGATTCCTATGGGGCTGACAGAAGAGCGGTAATTGGTTTCGAGATTAAGGAAGCAACAAGCCTGCGGTGAGAATGTATCGAATGTATCATTCATAGGAAAGTCCGCGGCGTTACCGGGAATTCCTGCCCAAAATATTTGCGGTGCCCCTTCAGTTTCCATTTTCGGCGTGGCATCCATTTGCGTCAATGCCGAAGAAGTAATGTTGCGCAATTCTTTCAAGCGGTCAGGATCCTCCGTCCAGACTACTAAATTAAAATGTGCTTTCACAGGTAAGCGTTGCTCGGAAATAGCCTCATTCAAAAAACTGTCAGTGGCTTCTTTTGAAATTGTATTCTCTCTAGAGTAAGCAGAGAAAGATTGCAGCCGCAGTCTTTTACTCTCCAGCTTTTGAATAGTCTTTTGAACATCACTAGTAAATATGTACTGGTTATAAATATGATTGCAGGAAAGCAATTGCCCGACGGGTGAGGCAAAACCGACAGAGAATTTGGTTTTATCTGTTGAATATTTATCATAGTTAATTCTTGAACCGCAAAGTGCCGGAAGATGTACCGCGTCTGACATGGTATAGAGCTGCAAATGATATTCGCCGACCTCGATATTATTTTTAAATTGAATGTCCCTTAAAACAGTATCATTGGTTTGCAGGTTCAGGTATTTTTGTATGAGCGAAAGGAGTTCTGCATCTTTTAATCTTTTTAATTTCATAAAACCG
>JACDBU010000228.1 GCA_013694745.1 Chitinophagaceae bacterium | reverse complement strand
ACATTGCCGGCAATGACCTGCACATTTTTGAAATTTGATTTTATTTTTTTCAAAGCCTGTATCACTCCCTTGGTATGACCATGCGCACTGTCGAGGCATATAACGTCAACGCCTACATGCTGTAAGGCATCCACCCTCTCCTGTATATCTTTTGTGATGCCAACACCGGCTCCTGAAAGCAACCTCCCATAAATATCCTTTGCAGCATACGGGTGATTGTGCACCTGCAAAATGTCGCGGTAGGTTATAAGTCCTTTTAATATCCCGGCACGGCTAACTACCGGCAACTTCTCAATTTTATATTTTCTTAAAATGGATTGTGCTTTTTTTAGATCGGTACCTTCCGGTGCGGTAATTAGATTTTCTTTTGTCATAACCTCGCTCACTTTGCGCTGGAAGTTTTCCTCAAAACGAAGATCACGGTTGGTTAAGATACCTACCAGTTTTTGATTGGTATCCACAATAGGGATCCCCCCGATCCTGTTCTCTTTCATGAGTCGCAGGGCATCACTTATAGTAGCATCAACCAGTAAAGTTACGGGGTCTAATATTAAACCGCTTTCACTTCTTTTTACTTTCCTTACCTGCGCAGCCTGGTGTTCGATCGACATGTTTTTATGGAGAATCCCCAGGCCACCTTCACGGGCGAGTGCAATTGCCAATGCCGCTTCTGTAACGGTATCCATTGCCGCTGAAAGCATGGGAATATTTAAGGTAATACTTTTTGTAAGCCGGGTTCCAATGTTAACATCACGCGGTAAAACTTCGCTGTATGCCGGCATAAGCAGTACATCATCGAACGTTAGACCTTCACCGAAAAATTTTGCAGAACTGCCAGGAGCTTTATTTATTGTAGCCATGTGCAAAGATAGAGCAGAGATTAATAAGAATTATATCATTTTGATCTTGCACAAAAAATATATAACAGTAAAAGATCCCGGCTTCGTTCACACATGTTTTTAAATGGGCTACTAATTAATTGATGGCTGTTATGGTACCCGTCATACTACTATGAATATTACAATGGTATTGATAGGTGCCGGCGGTTAGCGGTGTAAAAGTGCCGGAACCATTAGCAGATAAATTTAAATTGAATGAAGTGCCATCGTTAGCCGTTGCTGTGTGTGCAAACGGATCATGATTTGTCCAGGTAACAGGTGTCCCCACTTTCACATTAATGTTAGCCGGCGTGAATGTCATATTGGTAATATCAATATTGTTGGATACCACACCACCTCCTCCTCCTGCCGGGCCAGCGGGCGCATTGGTAGTACCACTGCCTTTACCACAGGAAATAATAAGTAACGTTACCAATATCGCAGCAATGAATAAGGAAACAACATTTTTAATTTTCATAAGAATCATTTTATTGTTTAAAAATTAAATGCACTAAAAATAAAACGCAGACAATGCTTTTGGGGTTGCCTGGAAAAATAATTGGCAGCAGCAATCTGATCATGCCAATGTAATTTTTTATTGTGGGGGAGAAATGAGCACTACTTATTCAAAGTAGCTTATACAACTTTCCCGGCAGGGAAATGATAACACTTTTCATCTCCAGCATTAGCAGCGCAGAAGCAACGGCACTGCTGCTTAAAGCACTTTTTATGTAGAGGTCATCTATGTGAATTTTTTCATGCTGTAAGAGGATATCAACTATTATTTTTTCATCACGTGATAACTCGATGAATAGTTCTTTTTGTTTTTTTGGAGATATCTTTTTTGTTTTCTTCCATCCCATATTTTCCAGCAGATCATTGCCAGAAGTGATCAGCGCGGCTTTATTATTTTTTATAAGATAATTGCAGCCTTCGCTTTTTACATCATTTATACTGCCGGGTATTGCGTACACATCTTTATTGTAGCCATTGCCTAATTCGGCAGTGATGAGTGAGCCCCCGCTTATGCCTGTTTCAACAACTACAATTGCGTCACTGATACCGGCTACGATCCTGTTGCGTTTTGGGAAATTTTGTTTGTCGGGGTTTGTCTCACTTTTAAAATCTGTCAGCAGCCCGCCTGTTTCAACAATTTGTTTAGCCAGCAATTTATTCTGAGAAGGATAGATCCTGTCAAGCCCATGTGCTAATACGCCGATGGTTTTTAAATTATTTTTTAGGGCCGATCTGTGCGCAATGGTATCAATGCCAAATGCAAGCCCGCTTACGATTAAAACGGCCTCGCTGGATAATTCCTCAACCAGTTTTTCACAAACCATCCTGCCGTATTCATTATTATTCCTGGTGCCGATAATGGCAACTATTTTAGAACAATTAAGATCTGCATTTCCTTTGTAATACAGAAGGGGCGGGCTATCATAACAATTTAGCAATCGTTGAGGATAATTTTTAGCCGTAATAAATAACGGTGTGATAGTATATTTTTCTATGAACCTTATTTCTTTTTCTGCGTTTTTAAAATCACTGAATTCTTTTATTGATTTTGCTCTTACAGATCCGATCCCTTCAATTTGTTCCAGTTCTTTCTTCGTTGATTTGAAAATATATTCTGCGTTACCAAAATTATTAACAAGGGCTTTGGCATGCACATCACCCACATTGGGAATTAGGGTTAAGGCAACCTGGTACAGGAGATCGTTGTTCATGTATGGGTGATGTACAACGAATAAAAGAAATTTACATCACAACAAATGGAGGTTTAAACCATCAATTACTTACTACGCTTAATTCTGTTCGCCTGTTCAATGCACGGCCTTCCTCATTGTTATTGGTTGCAAGTGGTTTGGTTTCGCCGTAACCTTTAAAAGTTAGCCGTTCATTTTTTACACCTTTTGTCAATAAATAATTTACTACAGAAACCGCCCTGCCTACGGAAAGCCTGAGATTATCTGCCGGCTTGCCAACATTATCTGTATGACCACCGATCTGGATCTTGAGGTTCGGGTTTTCATTTAGCAATCTCACAACATTGTCAAGTTCTGTAACAGATTCAGGTTTCAGTACCGTTTCTTTTGTATTAAAAAATACATTTTTCAAAACGATGCCTGCATTCACTTCTATTGATTGCAAAGGAATATCTATCTGGTAAGTTGAATCAGGCGCATTGTTTCTCAGGTCAAAATTCTGTGAATAAAATAAATATCCTTTACGGTTAACATTGAAGGCATAATCATTCCCCACCGGGAGGGTAACCAGGTAGTTTCCCACTTCATCAGTCTGGAGTTTACTGGTTGCCTGCCTTGTTGCTACATTCGTTAATTCCACTGATGAAGGCAACCCGATTTTGGTTTTTTTATCATACACTTTTCCTTTCACCCAAAGCGTTCTTAATGGACGCACATCTTCTCTTAATTCAAAAGTATAAATGTCCAGTCCCCCTTTTGTGTCACTCCGGTCACTTGCATAGTAAGCAGTTTTCCCATCCGAAGCAACCACCATTGAACCCTCGTCATCGATAGTGTTGATGGGGTAACCTAAATTTTCTGCAGCACTCCATTTTCCACTTGCCATTTTTCTCGAAACGAAAAGATCTGGTTTTTCACTGTAGCATTGATGTCCATTGGAATTGAAATATAATGTCTGGTTATCGGCGTGTATAAAAGGACAACTTTCATCACCCGGAGTATTTATTTCCGCACCGAGATTGAGTGGTTCATTCCAGTTGCCATTGGCATTGCGGTGACAAACCCAAATATCTTTTCCACCAAACCCGCCCGGAACATTGCTGCTGAAATAAAGATCTTTTTTATCCGGTGAGAGGGATGGTGAAGATTCCCAAAACTCGGAGTTTACATTTGGGCCCAGGTTTTCCGGTTTGCTCCACCCGTTTTTAGTTAAGTAAGAAATATACAGATCACAACTGCCAAGACCTTCAGGGAAATTGCAACCTGTAAATATTAGCCAGTTACCATCCTGTGAAATATTCTGGGCGCCTTCATTAAAACCAGGCGAATTTATATTCCCCTCAAGTGACCTGGCTTTTGACCAGCTTCCATTTATATGATCCGTTTCGTAAAAATCCTCGTTGCCATTTATGCGTTTTGTAAAGATCATTTTATTTCCATCCACTGTTAAAGATGGAAAATATTCGAGGTCTTTTGTGTTGATATTATCACCCAGGTTTACAGGCGCAAAAACATAATTTTTTGCAACATGTGTTCTTGCATATTCAATTGCAAATTCGTAACATTTTTTTCTGAATAAACCGGCTTTTATACTGCGGTCATTCAAATTTGAAATAGCAAGAAATTTATTAACTGCAGCCAGTGCTTTATCAAATAAACCAGCACCCGACAATGAAATAGAGTAGGGGAGTAAAAAATCTTTACTGTATATAGAATCAAGCGCAAAGCCTGTTTCAAACTGTTTGACTGACTCATTATAATTTTTCAGGTTAGCATATATCCCTGCCAGGGAAAGATGCCCGTCAACCAGTTTTGGATCTATTAAAAGTGCTTCATTGATCCTTCTAATAGCATCCGGATATTTACCATCCTGGGCATTGTTAATTCCCTCAGCATATAAGTTTGATACTTTTGGATGTACATTTTTTGGATCATACCACTGGGCGTTTACCAGGCATGAAATTAACAGCAGGCAACAAGCTGTAGAAATAAATTTTATAGTGAATGTTTTGCGGTGCACAACCTGGGTAACGTATCTATTTGGGGGCAAGGCTTTTCTTTCTTTACAAATCGGCATAAATAAAATTAGCAAGAATTATGCTTTTAAAATATATGGGATTGTTAAGGAAACCACAACATCAATCTAGCACGTAGCCTGTACACAAGTTAAGGTACATTGATATATTTATGTATCTGGAGAGACAGTTGCCATTGCGGATTTGCCTTGATGTAATCTATTATCATTGGGGTTACATCGTTTGCTTTATCCCATTCTGGCTGTAAGTATAATTTACATTTTGGAGAAACCAGCTCCGCATATTTTTCCGCCCATTTAAAATCGGAATTATTGAAAACAACTATTTTTAATTCATCAGCTTTTAGTAATATCCCAGGTAACGGGGCCTTGAATTTTTTGGGTGAAAGGCATACCCAATCCCAGTTACCCGATAATGGATGAGATCCCGATGTTTCAATATTCGTTTTAAAGCCGGCCAGTTGTAATGCATCAGTAAGCAAAAATAAATTATGCATCAGTGGCTCACCGCCGGTTATTACTGCAAGCCGGCAACTGAATTTTTTTGCTTCATCAACAATTTCTTCTATGCTTAACAGGGGATGATTGTTTGCGTCCCAGCTCTCTTTCACGTCGCACCACACACAACCAACATCACAGCCACCAAGCCGTATAAAGTAGGCCGCCTTTCCCTGGTGAAATCCTTCTCCCTGTAAAGTATAAAAGGCTTCCATTACCGGAAGGGAAAGCGTTGTTTGCAGTGTTGTATTCACAATAAATTATTAATTAATCATTCAAAATTATATAAGATAGTTATCATCATATCTTACATTATTTTTTTGTAACAGCAGTTTGTAAAGCCTGGCTTGCTTTAAAAGTATTCATAAGCAGGGCAGCTATTGTCATTGGCCCAACACCACCAGGAACCGGTGTTATATAACTGCATTTTTCTGCAACCTTTTCAAAATCAACATCCCCTTTTAAAACATATCCATTTTTTTTGGACAGATCGGTTATTCTGTTGATGCCAACATCAATGATCACTGCATCCTGTTTGATCATATCGGCTTTTAAAAATGCCGGCTTACCAAGCGCTGCAACAATAATATCTGCCTGTAAACAAATTTCCTTTAAATTTTTTGTGTGCGAATGGCATAAAGTAACGGTGCAGTTTCCGGGGTCATCATTCCGGCTCAGCAGTATGCTCAATGGTTTACCTACAATATTGCTTCTGCCGATAACAACTGCATGCTTTCCCTTAGTTTCAATATTATAATGTTGTAATAAAAGCAGGATTCCATAAGGGGTTGCGGGAATAAAGGAAGAACTTCCGTGGCTTTTCCGGAGAACCATATTGCCAACATTGACCGGGTTGAAGCCGTCAACATCTTTAGCCGGATCTACCAGGCTGGTAATTTTTTCTTCAGCAATATGAGGCGGTAATGGAAGCTGAACAAGAATGCCGTCAATATCAGTGTTGACGTTAAGTTTTTTTATAAGATGAACAAGATCATGCTCACTAACGGTGTCGGGTAAATGATATAAAGAAGAGGTAAAGCCAACTTCTTCGCAGTTCTTAACTTTGGAGGTAACATACGTATCACTTGCGCCATCGTTGCCTACCAAAATTGCAGCAAGATGAGGTGCTTTTTTGCCCTCTTTTTTTAATAGTAAAACCTTTTCTTTCAGCTCATTCTTTATTGCCTGTGAAGCCAGCTTTCCATCTAATAATATCATTTTGCAAAATTACTTATCATCTGTAGTTAATTGTTATTTTTTTGAAGCGCTGTAAAAAAGTAGTTTAAACACATTGCAACGATGGTTTTTCCATCTTTAAAATGTAATGCTGTTCGGCTATTTTGCTTTATAAATAAGTTCGTGAAAAAGTATTTGCAATTACTCGTTTTTATTTTAAACTGCAGTTTGGCGGCTTGCCAGGCCGTACGCATGCCGGTAGCTGCACAATATTTAGGGTTAGGTGCCTATAGCATAAAAAATACGGATGCATTTTCTTTCACAACTAACCAGGCAGCCCTTATGCAAGCTAAATCATTGTGTGTGGGCTTATATGGCGAAAGAAGATTTTTGCTCGCTGCCTTAAATATGTATACAGCGGTAATTGTTGTACCCACACAAAAAGGAAATTTTGGGTTACAATTAGATTATTTCGGATCTAAAAATTACAATGAGTCACAGGTAGGCGTGGCGTATGCAAAGCACCTCGGCAGCCGGATTGATATGGGGGTTAAATTTAATTATTACCGTTTCACTATTCCCGCATATTTAAGTGCTACCTCTTACAATTTTGAAATTGGTGCGATCGCACACTTATCAGAAAAGCTTCATGTGGGCTTGCATGCATATAACCCCGGGGGAAGTAAGCTGATCAATACGGACAATGAAAAACTGGGAGCGGCTTATAAATTCGGAATGGGTTATGATGCCTCAGAAACATTTTCCGTGGCAATGGAGGTCATCAAAGAAGAGGATAAACCCCTGGATGTAAATGCCGGGTTCCGTTATAATTTTCTTAACCAGTTTTTTATAAGAGCAGGCGTAACAACCGGTGCCGGTATTGGTTATGCAGGTGTTGGGTTAAGCTGGAAGAATTTTCGGTTAGACGTTGCCGGTAGTTACCAGCTTCCATTAGGATTTTCTCCCGGTTTGTTATTGATTGCCGACATCAATAAAAAAGAAAATTGAAAAATATTTATCATAAATATTTTTGTATGCTGCTGATAAGCCTGCTGCCTTTTTTTCATTCCCTTTTTGCACAGGTTCCTGCAACTATCCCGGTTGTTATAGAACAGCAATTGGAAAATCTTACAGAAAATACAGCCGATGCAGAAATTGAGGATGATTCATGGCTTCAGGCTATGCTGCATTTTATGAAAGAGCCTATAAATTTAAACGCTGCCGTGGAAAACGATTTGAACGTGTTGAAAGTATTGACGCCTTTGCAAATACAAAATTTTTTATCCTACAGAAATCTGTTCGGCAATTTTATAAATGTGTATGAATTGCAGGCCATACCGGGATGGAATGTTTCGATGATAAGAAAGATCAGGCCATACATTTCTGTCCAGGCTGTTATTCCGGTTATTAAATCCTTTAAAAGCAGGTTCCACAACGGTCAAAAAAGTGTGCTGTTAAGAATGTCTGAAGTACTGGAAAAGGCAAACGGTTATGAAAGAGACAGTACAAAAAGTTTTTACGCGGGCAGCCGGCAAAAAATTTTTTTCCGTTATAAATTTTCAAACAGGAACCTGCTGCAATATGGTGTTAGCGGGGAAAAAGACCCGGGTGAACAATTTTTTAAAGGATCTCAAAAAGCCGGGTTTGATTTTTATTCAGCACACTTTTATGCAAAAGATATAGGCATTATAAAAACGCTTGCGTTGGGTGATTATAGCGTTAATCTAGGGCAGGGGTTAATACAATGGCAAAGCCTTGCATTTAAAAAGAGTGCAGACGGTATGAATATTAAAAGACAATCAGAAATCCTGGAGCCTTATAACTCTTCCGGAGAAATAAATTTTAACCGCGGCGCTGGAATAACTTTAAAAAAGAAGAATATTGAAACTACTTTATTTTTTAGTGATAAAAAAATAGATGCGAATCTTGTATCCGATACATTGAACAATGAGGATTTTGTTTCTTCCCTCCAAACTTCCGGTTACCATCGAACTATGAGCGAGGCTTCAGATAAACATATTCAGCGCCAGGTTTCATTCGGTGCTAATTTTTCTCTTACCAAAAATAAATTTCACCTTGGCATAAACGGGATCCGCTATCAATTTAACTTACCAATAGTGAAGGATGCAAATCTTTATAATAAATATGCCATATCAGGCAGGGGCTGGGGAAATTATAGTCTTGACTACAGTTTTACTTATAAAAATTTGCATGTTTTTGGCGAGGCAGCAATAGATAAAAAATTTGACAAAGCATTTTTAAATGGGTTATTAATCAGCGTAGACAGAAAGATAGATATGAGTTTTTTATACAGGCATATAGCAAATTATGAATCTCTTTACAGCAGTGCATTTACTGAAAATACGCTACCCACAAATGAGGCTGGCATGTATGCCGGCATTGTTATAAATCCAACCGATGTATGGCGTATCGACGCATATGTTGACTTGTATAAATTTCCATGGGTGAAGTACAGAGTTGATGCACCTTCCTATGGTAAGGATTACTTTATACAGTTAACCTATAAGCCGGATAAAAAAATTGAAATCTATTCAAGATACAAGACGGATAAGAAGCAGATAAATAATAACCCCGATCAACTCACATTAAACCCGGTAATATTTATTCCACGACAAAGTTGGAGAACACAGTTCAGCTATAAAACTGATGGACCGTTTACTTTGCGTTCCCGGATCGAGTATCTATGGTTTAATAATAAATCCGGAAAATACGTGCAGCTGCCCGGGCTTTCATCAGCCGAAAACGGGTATTTATTTTATGCGGACCTATTATATAAGCCATTTTTAAAGCATTATAGCGGTAATATGAGGCTGCAATATTTTGAGACCGGCGGATACAATAGCAGGATGTATGCTTATGAGGATGATGTGCTTTTTAGTTATTCTATTCCTGTTTTTTATGATAAAGGGTATAGATATTACATCAACTTTAATTACGATCTCACTAAAAAAATATCTTTCTGGATAAGATTTGCACAATCTGTATACCCTGCTAAAACCTCAATTGGTACTGGTTTAGATGAAATTCCCGGGAATAAAAAAACAGAAATCAAACTCCAGATCATGCTGTCTTTATAATATTCTTAACGTTCATGCAGCATATGATGACCGGTATATGTCTATATAGGTAGCCAAGGTTAATTTTAGATTAATTAACACTTTTTTGGCAATTGATAAATATTGCTATATTTACAACTTTTAAAAAAATTAAATTCACACATGAGAAGATTTCTAACACTGTTTACAATGTTAATGCTCAGTGGAGTATTAGCATTTAGCCAAAACCGGGTGGTGACCGGTACAGTTACTGACGATAAAGGTCTTCCTATTGAAGGAGCATCTGTAAGAGTCAAAGGTTCCAAAATTGGAACAGCAGCTGATCAAAATGGTAATTTCAAAATTACCGTTCCCGAAAATGCATCATTGATATTTAGCGGAACTGGTTTAAGTACTAGAGAAGTGGCCGTTGCAGGTCAGTCTTCCGTTAGTGCAGTGCTTACACGCACAGGCGCCGTTGAACTATCAAATGTAATTGTTACTGCCCAGGGTATCAGGCGTCAACCTAAGGAATTGGGTTACTCTACTACCAGGCTTAGTAATACAGATGTTACACAGGCTCACGTAACAAACGTAGCTACGGGTCTTGCGGCCAAAGTTGCAGGCTTACAGGTAAACCTTGTTAACAATGGTGTTAATCCACAAACAAGGATAACACTTCGTGGAAACCGTTCTATCCTTGGTAACAACCAGGCATTATTGGTTTTGGATGATGTTCCAGTTGATATCAGTTATATTAACTCGATCAATCCAAATGATATTGATAATGTTACTGTTCTTAAAGGCGCATCAGCTTCCGCACTATACGGATCTGAAGCTTCTAACGGTGTAATTATTATCACAACTAAAAAAGGAACTAAGGGTAAGCCAATTATCCGCTACAGCAATACAACACAGATTGAAGAGGTTGCATATTTACCTAAATTACAAAACCAGTTTGGTTCATTTGGTGGAGAATCAATTGGTTCATTGGGAACAATTCTTTTCCCTGAAAATCCTGTTGTACCATACGTTTCTTATGAGAACCAGTTTTATGGTCCAAGATTTAACGGACAAACTGTTTTCTTAGGAGCACCAGTTAGATTTTTTAATGCTGATGGTACTTTCTTTGATTCATTACAGCATGTAAAATATTCAGCAAAACCGAATGCTAAAAAAGATTTTTTTAACAAAGGTATTACTGAACAAAATGACTTTTCTGTTTCCGGCGGTGATGATAAAAGCAAATTTTTCTTCTCAGTTCAGGACGTTCATGTAACAGGTACAGTACCTGGTGACGTTACCAGAAGGGATGCATTAAGATTGAACGGACAAAGAGATATTGGAAAATTTTCAGTTAACTATAGTGTAGCTTATACTTTAGGACACACCAATACTACACCAGGGTCATTTGGAGTTAATGGAAGTACAGGAACCTTTGGTGGTTCATATTTCCAAAACAGGGCTGTATATTGGACTGTTATCAATACGCCTCCAAACGTTGACCTGCGCGATTACCGTAACTGGAGAACAGATCCGTTTGCAAATCCAAATGGTTACTTTAATGCGTATTATGGTAATCCATACTGGCAGATCGACGCCTCACGTTTAGATCAAAGAAGGAATGACCTTTTGGGTTCTGTTTCTTTGAATTTTAAACCAGCAAGCTGGATAAATTTATTAGCCAGGGCATCGATAACACGTAACGATAACGCAAGTAAATACACCAGCGAAGGTTTGAAATTTGCTGACTGGGCAAAAGCTGATGCATTTGAATCAGGAAGAAATACAAGTGATATAAGCCCTACTGTTGCAGACGGAATTGGATATAATAATAAATTAACAGGCGATTTCATAGCTTCGTTTGATAAAAAGTTTGGATTAATCTCAACAAGGTTGAATGTTGGTGGTAATTTGCAGGATATAAGAAACCGCCAGTTTCAATTATCTGCTACTTCACTGGCTGCACCAGGTGTATATAATGTAAGTGTTGCTACAGGTGTTCCGGGAACTTATGAGAATTTAACTACTCAAAGATTACTGGGTGCTTATGCTGATGCTACAATTGGTTTCAATGATTTCTTATTTCTACACGGATCTGTAAGAAATGACTGGGTCTCTACCCTTTCAAAAGCAAACAGGTCTTTCCTTTATCC
>JACDBU010000217.1 GCA_013694745.1 Chitinophagaceae bacterium | reverse complement strand
GTACCATATTACGCACTTCATTTGAGCAAAATCATAACGTCTCTATTTCGGGAGGTAATGATAAAATAAATTATTTTTTAAGTGCAGGCTATTTAACGGATGAAGGAATTGTACTTAACAACAACTTTCACCGGTTCACTATACGGTCAAATAACGAGTATAAATTGAATGATAAAATAAGAGTATCAACCCTTATCTCTTACAGCAGGGGCAACACCCAGGACGTAAATTTGGGCACAGCATACAATAATGCATATCATGCCGCACCTATCATCCCGGCAAAAATAAATGGCAGGTATGGAAATACTTCTGCTTACCAAAATGTTGGTAATCCTTTGCTGGACATAGAAAATAATGATAATCATTACAATGAAAACCGGTTTCAGGGAACGGGTGCTATAGACTATAAACCGGTTTCATGGCTAACGCTTCATACCAGCTATGGGGTTGAGCTTGGTTTCAATAACAGGAAAATATATGTAAATCAATTTTTGGCTGATACTTCAACTTTCATAACAGCAGGTGGTGCGCAAAAAAATGTCCGCAGTTCACTGAGCATACAGGACGAACGCAACACACGCTGGGTTTGGGATAATACCGCAACTGTGCAAAAGTCATTTAATAGGAATGATATTACTTTCCTTATTGGTACCACGGCAGAAAAACAATTAAATGATGCAGCTGTTAGTTCCCGGAATGATGTACCCTTTGATCGCAACATCAGGTACCTTTCACAGGGTGATCCTGCTTCGCAGTTAAATAATTCTTTTACCAGTGAGCGTACCCGTAATTCTTACATCAGCAGGCTGAGTTATTCCTATGATAAAAAATATCTTCTTACGGCTACTTTCCGTGCTGATGGTACTTCTCTCTTCACAAAAAGATATGCTTATTCGCCCTCTATCGGTGTGGGATGGGTAATTTCAAGTGAAAGCTTTATGCAGAATCAAAAAATATTTGATCATCTGAAATTAAGAGCCAGTTACGGAAGATTGGGCAATGATAATATTGATGCTTCTGCAAGTACCCAAACACTTAATTCCGTGTTGCCTTATTTTTTTAATGGACAGTTTACTACCGGGATAGCCTTTGCGGGTATAATAGATAAGAATATCAAATGGGAATCTACTGATGAAGCCGATATTGGTTTAGAGTTTTCCATTTTAAAAAGTAAACTAACCGGTGAACTGGATTTTTATGATAAGAAAGTAAAAGATGCATTGATACAGGTTCCCATTCCGGGAGTGCTGGGTGGTTCCGGTTTAATAACAACCAATGTTGCAACTATTGAAAATAAAGGAATAGAACTTGGTTTGAACTGGAACGACAGGATAGGTGAAAAAATTACCTATTCCGTATCAGGCAATGTGAGTTATAATAAAAATACCGTGATAGCATTGAACGGAGGCCAGGCAATTTTCTCCGGTTTTGTGGGACAAAAAGGAAGTACCACGTTAACTGCTAACGGGCAACCGATAGGCAGCTTTTTTGTTTTAAAATCTGATGGCGTATTTCATAACCAGGGTGAGCTTGCATCATACGTAACGAAAAATGGTAACACCATAACTATAAATGGTCAGTTACCAACTTTAGGTGATCTGAGGTATGAAGACATAAATGATGACGGTAAAATAAATGACATGGACCGGGTTTTTGCGGGTTCCTATCAACCAAAATTTACCGTTGGTTTAAACGCAAGTCTTGCTTACAAAGCATTTGATATGAGCCTTGGTGCATACGGAACCATCGGTAGTAAAATTTATAACGGTAAAAAAGCAGCACGCTTTAATCAGCGGGATAATATTGAAGCAAAAGTGGCAAATAATTTTTGGACATTTACAAATTATACTTCTAATATTCCAAGAGCGAATCTTAATGCAATTCCACAGTCAACCTATTTTATTGAATCAGGAGATTTTGCAAGGATCAATAATTTAACGCTGGGATATACTTTCCATAATAATATGCTGGGTAAATATGGAATAAGCAATTTACGTTTTTATGTTACGAGCCAGAATTTGGTAACCTTCACAAAATATTCAGGCTTCACTCCTGAATTTTCTGATGGAAGCCCGATCAGCCAGGGTATAGAATTAAATGCTTATCCAACAACCCGCACTTTTGCATTCGGGGTAAACTTAACTTTTTAACTTTTGCACCATGAACAAGGAAACAAAAAAAATCATAAAAACTATCCTATTTATTTTAGCATTACCGGTAGTCATTACCAGTTGTAAAAGGGATTTTCTGGCTATTCAGCCACAAGGACAATTAACTGAAACTGCGGTAGCGAAAGATCCTAACATTGCCAAAAAGCTCGTAACGGGTGTATACAACCAGTTATACCAGGGAGGTTTTGGCAATGACATACATGGTATTATATATTGTTTTGCCACTGATGTAGCATCTGATGATGCCAACAAAGGCAGTACAAAGGATGACCAGGCACCTGAAGGCGTAGGTTTCGATAGTTTTACTACTGCACTAAACAGTAATAATTTTTATGTGAACCGTCTCTGGAATGGCCACTACCAGGGTATTTCAACAGCAAACCAGGCATTGGTTGCACTCGATAAAAGTACTTTTGATCATGTAACAAAAAGGACACTTATAGGTGAAGTGAAATTTTTAAGAGCATACTTATATTTTAACCTGGTAAGGTTATTTGGGGGTGTGCCATTGGTACTGCGCGTTCCTAACGGAGTTGCTGATGCGAATGACCCTGCATTTCAGACCCGTGCTTCAAAAGATTCTGTTTATGCTGCTATTATAAGTGATCTCCAGTATGGCGTTGATAGCTTGCCATTGAAAGGTGATCCTGGCACGCAGGTTGGAAGAGCAACTAAAGGTGCAGCCGAAAGCCTGTTGGCAAAAGTTTATCTCTATCTAAAAAATTATCAAAAAGCTTATGATCTTACACATGATGTTATTGTGTCGGGGAAATATTCTTTAATAAGTGATTACAGTTTAAACTTCAGAAATAAAGCATTCGATAATAACCAGGAGTCGGTTTTTGAAATCCAGGCAGGTGAAGATGCTAATTGTGATGCGGCAATTCCATTTTATGTTGTAGCTCAGGGACCGCGTGTTGGTGGAATTGGAGGATGGGCTGATCTGGGTTTTGGATTGAATACACCAACCCAGAATCTTGTGAATGCATACGAAGCAGGCGACAAACGTTTAGCTTCCACCGTTATTATTATCCGGCCCGACAGCACGGTTTTATGGGATGGTTTTGTAATACCCGCAAGAAATAGGGTACAAAATAGTTTCTATAATTATAAAGCATACTATGGCAGGCTCGTAGATGATTTTTGTGTTAGTGGAAATACAGATCATTTGCCTAAAAATGTTCACATTGTAAGATATGCAGAAGTTCTATTGATAAATGCAGAAGCAGCCATACAGGTAGGCCATGCTGGTGATGCCGTTACTGATATGGGTCTTGTACGCAGCCGTGCAGGATTGACTGCAACAGCGGTAACGCAATTATCAATCTGGAAAGAACGGAGGGTGGAACTGGCAATGGAGCAGGACAGGTTTTTTGATATCGTACGACAAGGCAGGGCCGGGCAAATCTTAAGACCACTTGGCAAAGCGTTTGTTGATGGTAAGAACGAAGTATTTCCAATACCCCAGCCCCAGATAGAACTCAGTGGCGGAAAGCTCACTCAAAATCCCGGATATTAAAGATATCTTTAACAACTCAAAATAACTTTTAAGTATATCTTTAACCCAAATATTAAAAATTATCAAGTATGAAAAAAATCACAAACAATTTAATCCTCGGAATTATTTCGATAGGTTTCGCAGGTTTTTTATTTACATCGTGTGGTAAAGGCGGCGGAAGCACAATCAAACCGCCTGATCCAATTGGTGGTTTCAATAATTCAAATGAAGTTGGCGGTGCCAATTTATTAGCACATTGGTCATTTGATGGTAATGCAAATGAGTCAATCTCAGGAACTGCACCTATCACAAATGTTGGCTCATCATTCGGCACTGGTGTAAAAGGCCAGGCTGTTGTTTTATCTAATGGGTTTTTATTATATCCCCCTATCACAAAATTTAATCTTACAAATTATGGTAGCATAACAGTGAGCTCTTGGATAAAAACTGATAATAACGGCACAAAAGCCTCGAACGTTTTTTCTCTTACACAAGGCACTGGAATACAAACAGACTGGAATAGGGGTTTGGTTAATATGGTTTTGGAAACCGGCCACCCTATTACTACTGATGATACTTTGGTTTTTCATCCCTCTTACGGTACATATATTACCGGCACTTTCCAGGGTGGGGATAATATTAACGATTATGGTAATAGAAACGTAGATTTTCAAACCGTTCATGGCACCAATAAATTTGTACATTATGTGATGCGTTACAGGGCATCTGATTCTACAATTGACCTTTTCGCAAATGGTGTGATCGTATCAAATAACAACTTTAGAAAAAGAAATACCGGTGCGCTTACTTTACCTACGTTAGGTGCTCAGGCAATTATTGGTGGTTTTGCCAATGCAGCTACAGGTTTTCCATTATCACCTGTTCAGGGATTCCAGGGATTATTCTCAGGATCTATTGACGAAGTGAGATTTTATAATACAGCATTAACTGATGCTAATATTAGCGCGCTTTATCAATTAGAGCTTGCAGGAAGATAATTTTTAAAATATAAATTTTTAAGCCGCCCCATTGGCGGCTTCTTTTTTGCTACAATGTTCAGGAAAAACGGATCAATGAAAAAATACCTTCTTCTGTTGATGTGCACCTGCGTTTTTGCAGCCTGCAATAAATCTAATACCCCAGACCCTGCTCCACCACCATCAGCTTTTCACATAAATTCATTCAAGATAAATGAGCAAACCACTGGTTCAAACTCATTTACAAATGTTGCCTTTAACCCTGTTATTAAAGTATCGTTTTCTGCACCAGTTGATCATGCATCAGTTAATGGCGGTGTTACTTTTCAATCCCCGGTTGCCGGTGTTCCTTACAATGTTTCTTACGCCAATAACGATAGTACAATTGTATTACAACCAACCACAGCGTTATTAGCCCTCACAAAATATACGCTGGTATTTTCAGGAACCTTACAATCATCACAAAAAATAAATTTATCTCCTGCATTTGCAGCCACCATAATAACCGGGATCGATTCTACTGATAAATTTCCCCAGCTTACCGATAACCAGTTACTTGACCTGGTACAAAAACAAACATTTACTTATTTTTGGGATTTTGGACACCCCGTATCTGGTATGGCGCGTGAAAGAAATACTTCCGGAGATGTAGTAACCACGGGAGGTACAGGCTTTAGCGTAATGGGCATCATAGCAGCAATGAACCGCAATTTTATTACAAGGGGTCAAGGACTTGCAAGAATAAATACCATCGTAAATTTTTTAAAAAATAATTGTACAAGATACCATGGTGCTTTTCCACATTGGATAAACGGCACAACCGGAATAACTATTCCTTTCAGTACAAAAGATGATGGTGCAGATCTTGTTGAAACATCTTACCTAATGCAGGGTTTACTTTGTGCCCGGCAATATTTTAGTACTGCAGATCCGGTTGAAACCTCTTTAAGAACCAATATCAATATTTTATGGAATGGAATTGAATGGAATTGGTTCAGGCAGGGAGGGCAAAATATTTTATACTGGCACTGGAGCCCTAATTATAATTTCCAGATCAATGCTCAAATCCGGGGATGGGATGAAGCACTTATCGTATATGCACTGGCAGCTTCTTCCAACACAGATTCAATTCCCAGAATTGTTTATGATAATGGATGGGCAGGTAATGGATCAGAAAAGAACGGGGGTACTTATTTCGGTATCCAATTGCCACTTGGTCCTTCAAACGGTGGCCCCTTATTTTTTGCTCATTATTCTTTTTTAGGCATCAACCCGCACAACCTAACAGATCAGTATGCTGATTATTTTGCACAAAATGTAGCACACTCTTTAATTAATTATAATTATTGCAAAGCCAACCCTGCAGGATATTTTGGGTACAGCTATTTATGCTGGGGATTAACCGCAAGTGATGATGACCTGCACGGCTATGCGGCACACGAACCCAACAATGATGATGGCGTTATAAGTCCTACTGCAGCTATATCTTCCCTACCTTATACACCAACTGAATCTATGAATGCATTGCGGTTTTTTTATTTTAAGTTGGGAGATAAGATATGGAAACAATATGGTTTTGTGGATGCTTTCTGCCTTTCGCGTTTATGGTATGCAGATTCGTTTTTGGCAATTGACCAGGGACCACAAATAGTAATGATAGAAAATTACAGGAGTAGTTTATTATGGAATTTGTTCATGAGCTGCCCCGAGATCAAAAGGGGAATGAAACACATCGGCTTTCAAAGTCCAAACCTCTAATAATTATTGTAGTGAGCTGCTGGCAATGATATAAGCAATCCCTATTTTATTTACATTTAGCAAATCATTATTCCTCAAATTTAGAAATGAAGAAAAATATTTGTTTGCTGGGTTTATTATTTGCTTTCTCATTTTCCATTGCACAAAAAAATGCATCATCCACGCCTGGTAAAAATACCTCCGATTCAGCACTGTTTGACATTGTTCAAAAACAAACCATTCGTTATTTCTGGGATTTTGCGCACCCTGTAAGTGGAATGGCAAGGGAGAGAAGCAACGTTGCATTCGATTATGGCAATGAGGTGGTGACAACAGGTGGCACCGGCTTTGGTGTTATGGCCCTGATAGTAGGCGTAGAAAGAAAATGGCTATCGCGCGATAGCGTTGCAAGGCATTTATTAAAAATGATAAACTTTTTATTAAAGGCCGATTCCTATCATGGTGTATTTCCGCATTGGATGGATGGGGCAACGGGAAAAACAATTAAATTCAGCCGAAAAGATGATGGTGCAGACCTGGTGGAAACAGCATACCTCTTCCAGGGGTTGCTTTGTGCCAGGCAATATTTTACTGCACACGACAGAACTGAAAACGATATCCGTGAACGCATCGGCTGGTTGTGGAATGATATTGAATGGAACTGGTTCACACAAAATGGCCAGGATGTTTTGTACTGGCACTGGAGCCCGAATAATGGATGGGCCATGAACTTTCCTATCCGCGGTTACAATGAATGTTTGATAACGTATGTCCTGGCTGCATCATCGGATAACTTTCCGGTTTCGGATAAAGTGTACCACCGTGGTTGGGCAGTAAGTAATTTTTTTAAAAATGGTAAAACTTTTTACAACTACCCGTTACCGTTAGGTTTCGATTATGGTGGCCCGCTTTTCTTTTCACAGTATTCTTTTTTAGGACTTGATCCGCATGGATTAAAAGACCGCTATGCTGATTACTGGCAACAAAACCTTAATCACACCCTGATAAACAGGGCCTATTGTATCGACAATCCAAAAAAATATAAAGGATACGGAGAAAACGCCTGGGGGCTCACTTCCAGCGATAATTCACATGGATATGGCGGGCACTCTCCTACCAACGATGAGGGTGTGATAACACCAACAGCGGCGCTCTCTGCATTTCCATATACACCCGAATACAGTATGCAGGCATTAAGAAATTTTTATTTCAACCTGGGGGATAAGATATGGAGTGATTATGGATTTACAGATGCGTTTAACCAAACCGAAGGATGGTATGCAAAATCATATCTCGCCATCGATGAAGGCCCCATCGTTGTTATGATAGAAAATTACCGCAGCGGTTTGCTGTGGAAATTATTTATGAGTTGTCATGAAATACAAAACGGCCTGAAGAAACTGGATTTTCACAGTCCTTATTTGAAATAATTTGGTTAAGTATGATAAATAACAGTAAGCAATTAGGTTTACCCAATTTTTTAATATCCCATTACACCCCTTTAGGGGATGGGGGTAAAAAAGAGTGGGAAATATTAAGATCACAAATTGGGATGAGTTCAGAAACGCAGCCAACTAACAATAGCTCATCACAAATTGTGATGAGCTCCTACAAATTCAGAGGAGTAAGCTATCTTCCATTTGCATTTACAGAACATGGCGTTACCATGCTTGCTTCAATATTGAAAAGTGATAAGGCAGTTGCCATGAATATTGCAATAGTAAGAGCTTTCATTGCCTTGAGGCAATTTGCACATAATTATAAAGAACTTGCTGAACAAATTCTTGAACTCAAACACAGTGTTGGAAATCATAATATCCAAATTGAACCAGATTTATGAGGCTCTTGAAAACCTTTTGGAAGACAATGCAAATAAATTAACGGACAAGCAAAAATGGGAAAAAAGAGAATGAATGGTTTTAAATCAAAATAAAAAGAATAAAAAATTATATGACACATTATCTGAAAATATCTATTACAGTATTGATATTAAGCGGTGTACTTGCATCACAAAAATCTTCAGCACAAAATGCAAACTCAGGCAATGAAAAAATGAATTCATTTGTAACAAAGCTGATGCAGAAAATGACGCTCGATGAAAAGATCGGGCAACTGAATTTGCCTACACCACCCGGCGGTGGCGTGGCAACGGGTGCCGTTTTTAGCAGTGATGTTGAGACAAAAATTAAAAGTGGTAACGTAGGAGGTTTATTTGGCGTAATTGGAGTGGTTAAAATAAAGCAGGCCCAGGAACTTGCTGTTAAAGGAAGCCGCTTGCATATCCCCTTGATCTTTGGCTCGGATATTATACATGGATACATAACAACTTTTCCTATCCCGCTCGGATTATCATGCAGCTGGGATATTCCAATGATAGAGCGCAGTGCCAGAACAGCCGCCAGCGAAGCTACTGCAGATGGTTTATGCTGGGCTTTTTCTCCCATGGTTGACATAGCCCGTGACCCGCGCTGGGGAAGGATCGCCGAAGGTGCAGGAG
>JACDBU010000197.1 GCA_013694745.1 Chitinophagaceae bacterium | reverse complement strand
GTACAGTTCCATCACTTACCATGGTTAACGATCCTACATTGTCAGGTTTGTTAAGTAAATTATATGATGCAGAATTTCAATTAGATAAAGAACGGTCTGTAAATGGTGAACAAAGTGACCCGGTTTTACAAGGTCAACAGGAAGTTAACCGGATAAAGACTGACCTCCTGGAAAACATGTATAACATTAAAAAAACATTATTAGCTGAGAAGAACCAGGTAACAACGACTATAAATCAAAGTAGTGGAATGCTAAGCCAGATACCACAAAAAGAACGAGTTTTTTTAGATATTACCAGGCAACAAGCTATCAAGAATAATATATATACCTACCTTCTGCAAAAAAAAGAAGAAACCGCAATCAATTCTGCTTCAACCTCAGAAGATCTCCGGGTATTGGAATATGCTTCATCATATGGCCCAATTAGTCCAATCCCAAAAAATTTTTATTTGGCAGGGCTAATCATCGGAGCTATGGTGGCCACTGCTATAGTACTATTAAAAGAACAACTTAATAGAAAGGTCCTTTTCAGGTCAGAAATAGAGAACCGTACAAAAGTGCCTGTTTTGGGAGAGATCTTACAGGTGAAGTCTGATGGCCCAATCGTTATTATGGATGGCCGTCGTACCGTGGCTGCGGAGCAATTCAGATCTGTCCGTACCAACTTGTCATTCATAGGATTGAATGAAGAACATAATACCCTGCTAGTTACATCAAGTATCTCAGGAGAGGGCAAAAGTTTTATCGCAATTAATCTTGCCATAAGCTTTACTCTCAACGGAAAAAGAGTGGCATTAATGGAAATGGATCTTCGTAAACCCAAGCTTAGTAGGGCCTTGAAAGTAAAACGTGACCCGGGAATATCCAGTTACCTCATCGGCAAATCATCGATTGATGAAATTATAAAAGAAACTGACATTAAGGATCTATTCGTAATAAGTGCTGGGCCTATTCCACCCAATCCAACTGAATTGATTTCGGGGCCTAAATTTAGTGAGTTGATGGCTGAACTTAAATCCCGTTTCGATTATGTAATAATTGATACTGCACCCGTGGGACCTGTAACAGATGCACAGTTATTAACAGCATATGCTGACCTGTCAATATTTGTTATACGACATAATTTCACACCACGTTTATTTTTACGACTGATAGATGATTTTTACCAGCAAAAGAAATTTAAGGGCATGTCCGTGGTTTTTAATGGAATAAAAAGCAGGGGTATATCAATTAATGGTTATGGATTTGGTGGTTATGGTAACGGCTATGGATATGGGTATGGATATGGTTACGGATATGGTGGTGGATACGGAGGCGGGTATTATAGTGAAGATGAAAAAAGAGGATTTATTAAAGACCTGGTAAAATCATTCAAAAAGAAAATTTCAGCGGGAAACTACAAATAATATCATCACTTATTTCTCTGGTAACTATAATTCGTACAAGCATCGCACACGTTGTGCGATCTGGATATAACTAAAATAATACTTGCCCGGATGCTCTTCGCTACCTGGCGATAAAAAAAAATAAATAAAGCCAGGCATCAAGATACCCCTGGTTTTAAACCTGGTTTCAAAAAACATGTGACCGAGGAATAGCGAAGCTTTGCAATGGAAACGAATAATTTAAAATGGTATGCAATTCAAACAAGACCACGATGGGAAAAAAAGGTCGTAGGCCGGTTGGATGAAAAAGGAATTGAAAATTATTGCCCCCTGGTTAAAACCATGCGCCAGTGGAGCGACCGCAAAAAAGTTATTCTTGAGCCCGTTTTTAAATCATATGTTTTTGTGAAGATCGCTGATGAAAAAAAATGGGATATAAAAAAAATAGATGGTATTCTTAATTATGTGTACTGGCTTGGCAAACCTGCCTTAATAAGGGAAGAGGAAATAAATATTATCCGGAAATTTTTAAATGAATTCCAGGATATCCAGGTCGAAAAAAATAGTCTTGTGGTAAATTCTAAAGTGAGAATTAAGCAGGGGGTGCTTATGAATTATGAAGGCATGATCCTGGAAGTTTCCGGCAACCGGGTAATTGTAAAAATTGAATCCCTGGATCTACAACTGAGTGCACATTTTGATAAAAAGAATTTGGAACCGGTGCAGTTTTGACTCACACGTACGTCTTTGCGAGGAGGCAATAAAATACTCTCAAAATTAAAGTACATTCTGCCGACGAAGCAATCTCCTCAAAGTAATAGGCTATCATGGCCCCAGGGATTTAAAAATGAAAATCATCAAAAGAAGAAAAGTACGCAAAACACGATAAGTAACCGCAGCGTTTATTTTTCATTTTATAGTAGCATTGAATTTGGCAACCAAACCGGGCAGCTTTTTCGGATTAATTACAGACTGGTACTAAATTGTTTTTTATATAGATAATCGTCAAACAATTTCATTCTTATTTATAATACAAATCATTTACAATCTTGAAAACATCAGATAAAATATACATCGCCGGCCACACCGGTTTAGTGGGGAGCGCTATCATTCGGTTACTGGAAGGCAAAGGCTTTACAAATATTGTAACCAGCACCTCTTCAAATCTTGATCTGCGTGAGCAAAACCAGGTTAAACAATTCTTTAAAAAAGAAAAGCCTCAATATGTTTTTTTGGCAGCGGCGAAAGTAGGTGGTATCATGGCCAATCAAACTTACCCGGCAGAATTTATTTATGACAACCTGCTCATTCAAAGCAATATCATAAATGAAGCATACCATAATGAAGTTGAAAAATTATTATTTCTCGGCAGCAGTTGCATCTACCCCAAAAATGCTTTGCAACCAATAAGGGAAGAGTATTTATTGAGTGATTACCTTGAACCAACAAATGATGCATATGCCATCGCTAAAATTGCTGGTATTAAAATGTGCCAGGCCTATGCAAAGCAATATGGCTGCCGCTTTATAAGCGTGATGCCTACAAATTTATACGGACCCTGTGATAATTATAATATACAAAATGCCCATGTGCTACCGGCACTCATCAGGAAATTTCATGAAGCAAAAATAGCCGAAAAAGATAATGTAACGGTATGGGGTACTGGTAGTCCACGCCGTGAATTTTTGCATGTTGATGATGCAGCAAATGCTTGTTTTTTCTTAATGGAAAATTATGAGCACACGGAAATAATAAATATTGGCCTGGGAAAAGATAATACCATTGCAGAGATTGCCTTGCTCATCAAAGAAATTACCCGTTTTGAAGGAAAGCTGGTTTTTGATGAAAGCAAACCAGATGGTACGCCGCGCAAACTTTTAAATGTTGATAAGATAAATGCACTTGGATGGCATTCACAAATTGACCTTGAAAATGGCATTCGAAACACCTACACCGATTTTGAAGAACGCTATGACTATTATGTAACGCAAAAAGAAAGAACGGTATTCGGTAATAATAATGTGTAGAATAGCAGGTATAGCAGACAGGTCTTTGTCGCCTGATTCTTTAAGAAGTTTGACAAAAAATATGTGTGATATTTTAGCACACGGCGGTCCGGATGATGAAGGTGTTTTTGTTAACGAAAGTGAGCATGTTGCCTTAGGGAACCGAAGACTTGCATTAATAGATCTCAGTCATGGCGGTCACCAGCCAATGAGCTATGCTAATGAAAGATACCAGATCACCTACAACGGTGAATTATATAACTATCCTGAATTAAAAGAAGAGCTTATTGCTGCAGGCTGTGTATTCAAAACCAAAAGTGATACAGAAGTGATCCTTGCATCATTTTCAACATGGGGTATTAACGCATTCAGGCGGTTTAATGGAATGTTCGCATTTGCCTTGTGGGACAGTGAAATGAAAACGATCTACCTTGTAAGAGATCCTTCAGGCATTAAGCCATTATACTTTGCAGCAAATAGTGAGCATCTTGTTTTTGCTTCCGAGATCAGGGCATTTAAACCTGTAACGTATTTACAAAAAAATAATCCTGACTGGCAAGTCTACCTCATGGCGTATGGTCATTTGCCGGAACCGGTAACTACGTTAAAAGATGTAAAGCCTTTAACAAAAGGGCATTTTTTATCGTATCAAATAACTTCCGGTAAGTGGAGTATAAAAACATATAATCATTTTAGCTTTATTGAAAAAATATCAAATCGCAGTCATGCCATTGATCTGGTTGCAACATGTTTGAAAGCCGCCGTTGAGCGCAACCTTCTTGCTGATGCAAAACTTGGTGTATTCCTTAGCGGTGGCCTTGATTCGGGGATCATAGCAAAACTTGCAGATGATAAAACCAATAAACGACTCAATACCATTTCTATTTATTTCGAAGAAAAAAAATATTCTGAAAAAAATTACCAGGATGTTATGAGTTCAGACCTGGCTGCGAACCACTTTGAACATCTTTTAAAGTATAGTGAATTCAGGGAATTTTTACCTGCTGTTATAAAAGCCATGGATCAGCCGAGTTCTGATGGGATCAATACCTGGTTTATCAGCAAATATGCTCACGAAAGCGGGCTGAAGGCAGTGTTATCGGGTATTGGCGGCGATGAGCTTTTTGGCGGGTATCCCTCATTTCACCGGATCGATAAAACCCTGGCACTTCAGCAAATGCCAAATAATTTTTTGAGGAAAGCAAGTTCCGTTGGTTCAAAATTATTCAGGCGGATGTCTTATCTCAGTATCAATGGCATACAGGGTGTTTATCTCTTTTTAAGGGGACAGTTCATTCCACCGGAGATCGCCCAGCAAACGGGAATGGACGTAAAAAAAGTTTGGAATATTTTATCAGCACCCTTGCAGCAACATGATATACATTATTTAACACCGCATAACCAGGCCAGCTGGATGGAGATAAATATGTATATGCAAAATCAATTGCTGCGGGATGCGGATGTAATGAGTATGGC
>JACDBU010000180.1 GCA_013694745.1 Chitinophagaceae bacterium | reverse complement strand
CTACTGCCTTGGTTCGTGGCACACGAAACATATTTCTTAATTTTAAGTTAGGTTTGTAATTACATATGCAAATTGAAAGGAAATCTTTTTTTGAAATTGACAGAACTTATTTTTTCACAGCTACCATCCACCAATGGCTGCCACTATTGAATACTACTGAAAACAAAGAACTAATAGTTAATAATTTAAAAGAGCTTTCAAACAGGGATTTTATAAAATTATATTCATTTGTCATTATGCCAACTCATGTTTATTTCATTTGGAAACAACTTCAAAAAAATGGAAAAGAAACACCTCAGGGAAGTTTTTTAAAATATACAGGACACGAATTTTTAAAGAAGTTAAGCAAGATGGTGCATCCAAACTTTATGAGGTAAATGCTGCAAATAAAAAACATGAAATTTGGCAAAGAGATTCCCTGAGTATAGAAATATGGAGTACAGATTTTGCAAAACAAAAAATAGATTACATTCACTTTAATCCTTTAGTGGTAAATGGAATCTTGCTAAAGATTATATGGATTATTATTATTCATCTGCTAGATTTTATGAAATAGGTTTAGATGAATTTGGATTTTTAAATAATTTGTTTCAGGAAGATGCATAAAGAATTGTTTCGTGTGCCACGAACCAGGCAAAAGTTTTGAATGCGAAATTGCTTGAAGTATTACGAAAAGAATACAAAATGAAATAGGTTTTGATTAACCATTATAGGCAGAAAATTAACTCTACAGCCTTGGTTCGAGGCAGGTTTAGATGAATTTGGATTTTTAAATAATCTGTTCAAGGAAGAGGCATAAGAATTGTTGCGTGTGCCACGAACCAAGGCAGGTGGTTCTAACTGATGATCTTTTTTTTATACTTTAATTTAATAATGAAAATTCAATTTTGGTCTGTTGGCAAAGCGCATGAGAATTATGTGAAAGAAGGGATTGATCTTTTTACAAAACGCATCGCGCATTATTACCCCGTGGAGTGGAAATTAATAGCCACACCAAAAGCCTTGGCGAGTGCCAATGTAAATGAAGTAAAAAAGGCAGAAGGTGAAAAAATATTGCAATTATTAAAACCCGAAGATGCCTTATTTGTGTTGGATGAAAGGGGAAAAGAATTTACTTCTGATGGCCTCGCAAATCTCATCCAGGCAAAAGCAAATGAAAGCATAAAGAACCTTGTGTTTTTAATTGGAGGTGCTTATGGAACAGATAAAATGATATTACAAAGGGCGTCCCTGCAATGGAGTTTATCAAAATTGGTATTGCCACACCAACTGGTACGCTTGATATTAGCCGAACAGGTTTACCGGGCCTGCACCATATTAAGAAATGAAAAATATCATCATTGTTAGTTATTGCGTAAGTTTGAAAAATACTTTTACTTTCCATGTTTTCCATCACCCTCATCATTATTGTTACCACGGCAATTGTTTCCATTATTGGTTTCGGCAACCAGCAGGTAATTGATAACCTCATCTTTTATCCGCCAGCCGTTACGGAAAAAAAACAATATTACCGGTTTATAACCTGCGGCTTCATCCATGCTGATACTGCGCATCTTGCCTTTAACATGATCTCTTTTTATTTTTTTTCGCAGCCGCTTGTTGAACCAAAATTTATAGAATTCTTTGGTGATTATGGAAGGGCAATGTTGTTGATCATGTATGTAATGGCGTTAGTGGTTTGCCTTTTACCAACCTATTTTAAAAATAAAAATAATCAAACATACCGGAGCCTTGGCGCCTCCGGTGCCGTGTCGGCTGTTGTATTTGCAGGATTAATGATCTCACCCCTCAGCCTGATCGGCTTCTTTATAATTCCGCCCGTTATCCCGGGTTTTATTTTCGGTCCCCTGTATTTGATATGCTCCGCGTACATGGAAAAACGCGGGGGAGGTAATATCAATCATTCGGCGCATATTTGGGGCGCCATATTCGGCGTTGTCTTTATAATTATTGCCACAAAACTTTACTCCAATTATGATATCTGGAGTCACTTTATAGATGATGTAAAATTTTATCTGAAAACAAAATTCAATCTAGGCTGATCCTTAAAATGCTCTTTGTTTTTGCAGTTATTTTAAAGCGATCATCGATCCGTTTCCCGATCACCCAAATTATTTTTTTACCGGTTTCAAGCACCCAAACTTTTTCTTTTTGGGGTAAGCTCATTTTTTGATCAATAAAAAACCTGCTCAATTTTTTCTTACCTGATTTTTTGCCGGGCAGGTTTAGTCCTAAGGGATAGAAATAATCACCCTGCTTCCACTTTCTCAAAAGAAGCGGGAAGGTAACTTCATCAAGATCTATACTGGCGATAGTATTTGCATCTTGTAGCGGAAGGCCGGAGAAAGGAAATGTTTCCATCTTTAATTTCCCATTTTCAAATTCAATGACTTTATCATTTTCTTCGATAAGGATATTCTCCGCAAGGGTGGTTTGCGCCGGGGTTATAATGAGCCATTTCCGATTCTTAAAAATGCGGTGCGTTACGGATTGAATATACTTTCCTGATCCACTTTGTAACAATTGAATTACGCCATCTGTTTGGTGAGAGGTGAAACCAAAATCTTTTATGATCTCGTAAACCAGGGTGGATATCGGTTCTGCTTTCAATAATTTTAATACAGGAATATGTATTTCTTTCCCCAGGTATTGAAGTAATTTTTTTTTGTGCAGTAAGACAGACTGGCCATAAAGTTTTTCAATATCTCTAAATCGTTGAAGGTTACCTGCTAAATTATCTTCTGCCTGTGGAAAAACTTTTTGAACAGCTGGAATCAGCTGGTTGCGAAAATAATTCCGGGTGTACTTATCTGATGCATTGGATGAATCTTCTCTATAAGGCAGCGCATTTTCATTGGCAAATTTCGCCAATGTTTCTTTGCGCGCAAATAACAAAGGGCGTATAATTTTATTTTGTTTTGGAAGAATACCCAGCAGCCCTTTTATTCCCGTTCCTTTAAAAAAATTCATTAACAGCGTCTCGATATTATCATTGGCATGATGAGCAGTAAGCACCCAATTAGCTGCTTCCACCTTACTACTCGCTCCTTTGCCCATTTCCTCCTTGCCTGTTTGCTCTTTGCCTATTGCCTTTTTGCCCATTGCCACTTTGCCTATTGCCTCCTTGCCAGTTGCCAATTGCCCATTGTCTCCTTGCCCCTTGCCTGTTGCCAATTGCCTATTGCCGATCAATTCCTCAAACCATTGATACCGCAGCGTCCTGGCCGCTTCCTGGATGCCACAAGAATTTTCTGCAGCATATTTTTCCGTGTCAAATTTTTTTGAAAATATTTTGACACCGTATTTTTTTGCAAGCTCTTTTACAAATTCTTCATCAGCGTTACTTTCTTCACCGCGCAATTGAAAATTACAATGTGAAATTAAAAAATCATACCCTGCCTGTTTGCATAATTCACACAACACTACCGAATCAACGCCGCCACTTACTGCAAGCAGTAATTTATCTTTCGCCTGGAAAAGATTTTCCTTTTGTATGTAGTTTTTAAATTCCTGAAGAAGATCCATTTTAAAAGCCGCTGCTGGTAAAATAATATTATTCATAAACAAGCTCTTCAAATGCGCCCTGCAATTCATTATAAGAATGGTTATCGCCTGCTTTCTTTGCCTGTATCATTCCCTTTTCATAAATATTAATTGCCTTTTCTTTCTCGCCGGTTCTTTCCAATAATTTTGCGAGGTGGTAATACGATCCCACATAGGTAGGTTCACGCAGCAAAATTTCAATGAATAATTTTTTTGCCTCCTCCTCCCCTCCTGTTTTTATGTATTCCAATGCCAGTGCGTGCTGCAGAAAACTATCCTTATCATTGGCCTGCAAATATTCCTTTAGCTTCTGTATCCTGTCCATAACAATAATATTAACTGCTTATCTTTGCACCTCTAAAAAATCTATATGAAGGTACTTGTTTGTATAAGTAAAACGCCGGATACCACAGCAAAAATAACTTTCACCGATAACAATACGAAATTTGCAGAAGCAGGAGTTCAGTTTATTATAAATCCATACGATGAATGGTATGCTCTTGTTCGTGCCATACAATTAAAAGAAGCGGATGCTTCACTCCAAATACATTTAATAAATGTTGGTGCTGCAGATAATGATACTGTTATTCGCAAAGCTTTGGCCTTAGGTGGCGAGGAAGCAATAAGGGTGAATGCTGTTAGTGATGATAGCTTTTATATTGCCGCACAAATTGCTGAAGTTGCAAAACAAAATAATTACGATCTTATTTTAACGGGTAAAGAAACCATTGATTACAATGGCTCTTCTATCGGAGGCATGCTCGCAGAATTATTAGGCATGCCCTATGTTTCGCTGGCAACAAGATTTGAACTGAGCGGAACAACAGCTACCATAACCCGCGAAATTGATGGCGGTGAAGAAGTGAACGAGGTGCAGTTACCGCTTGTTGTTAGTTGCCAGAAAGGGGTTGCAGAGCAACGCATACCAAATATGAAAGGCATAATGGGTGCAAGAACAAAACCGTTAAAAGTGCTGGAACCGGCTGCAGCAGAGCATTTAACAGCAATTGTTTCTTTTGAATTGCCACCTCCAAAAGCCGGTGTAAAATTGGTATCTGCAGATAACCCGGAAGAGTTAGTAAGATTGCTGCACGAGGAGGCAAAATTATTCTGACCGGTGCATCATAAAATTATCTAATCTACAAATTCTAAAATAATGAGTGTATTAATATTTCTAGACCAGGCAGATGGACACATCAAAAAAAATTCATTTGAAGCGGCGTGTTATGGAGCTAAAGTAGCAGAATTAACAGGCACTACGGCAGAAGGAATTGTTTTCGGAAATGTGAATGATGATCTTGCGGCGTTAGGAAATTATGGATTGAAAAAAATACATGCTATCAAAAATCCCGAGTTAAATAATCTGGATGCGGAAGTATTTACTAAAATAATTGCAGATACAGCAGAACAAACCGGCGCCGGAATAATTGTTTTTTCTAACAATATGAATGGCAAATCCATTGCGCCCCGTTTATCAGCAAGGATGAAAGCCGGCCTGGTTTCAGGTGCTATTTCATTACCCGATTTAAGCAATGGTTTTGTTGTTAAGAAAAATGTATTTAGTGGAAAAGCCTTTGCCAATGTATCTATAAAAACGGATAAAAAAATAATCTCACTAAATGCCAATGCTTACAAAGTAACTAAAGTGGAAGGCTCGGCAGAAGTGGTGGAACACACGGTTACCATACCTGCAATAAAGGTTAAAGTAACCGCCGTTAATAAAGTTATCGGCGAAGTGCCATTATCCGAAGCCGATCTTGTAATAAGTGGCGGACGCGGTTTAAAAAGTGGTGAAAACTGGCATTTGATCACTGACCTTGCAAAGGAATTGGGGGCTGCAACTGCATGCAGTCGCGCTGTTGCAGATGCAGACTGGCGGCCACATCATGAACATGTTGGACAGACCGGACTAACCATATCGCCGAATATGTATTTTGCAGTTGGCATATCAGGGGCCATCCAGCATCTTGCCGGGGTAAACCGCAGTAAGGTAATAGTGGTGATCAATACGGATCCGGAAGCGCCATTTTTCAAAGCTGCCGATTATGGAATTGTTGGCGATGCCTTTGTAGTGATGCCAAAAATTATTGAAGCGGTGAAAAAATTAAAGGCAAGTGGGCACGTTTAAAATACATTATTAAGTATTTATTTTTAGAAGGCTTTTCGTTGATAATGAAAGGCTTTTATTTTATATATATTTGCGTTTAATAAATTAATTCTCAAGGCTGGATAATTTTATGAAGAAAATTGAACTTGAAATAGTTGCCTTATCGCACAGCATTACGCAAACACATTCGTATGCTGTTGTGCTTGGAGAAATAAATGGTTTGCGGCGCTTACCTATTGTGATCGGTGGTTTTGAAGCCCAGGCTATAGCTGTAGCCCTTGAGCATATGCAGCCCAGCCGCCCTTTGACGCATGATCTTATGAAAAATTTTATGATGGCTTTCAATGTTGAATTACATGAAGTGATCATCAATGATCTGCAGGAAGGCATTTTTTATTCAAAGCTTGTATGTTCTTCAGATAATGATACTGTTGAAATTGATTCAAGAACTTCTGATGCCGTAGCCCTTGCAGTGCGGTTTGGCTGCCCCATCTTTACATTCGATAATATCCTGGATAGCGCAGGCATATTAATGGAGGATGATGAGAAAAAGAAAAAATCGCCGGTGCAGCAATCCGATCCGGGCACAAGGGAAGATCTGAAAAAATTATCTTCGCAGGAACTGGAAACATTATTGACCGAAGTACTGGAACAGGAAGACTATATAAAAGCGATAGCTATCAGGGATGAAATAAAAAGCAGGAAGAAAAAGTAATTCCGCTTCTGCACCCCTCCTCTTAATAATGAAAAATTGCTGTAAAATATCTAAACAAATTACCCTGCCGGGCACTAAGGCATGATCGCTTTTCCAAATTGCAAAATTAATCTCGGGTTAAATATTCTAGCTAAACGGGAAGATGGATTTCATGACATTGAAACCGTTTTTTATCCCGTTAATTTTACAGATGCCCTGGAAATTACCGCATCAGATACTGAGACAAGTTTACAGGTTACAGGACTTGAATTAAACAGCGATCACATTAATTCCTGTACAAAAGCATATCAATTACTCAAAAGTATATTCCCGCAATTACCTCCTGTAAACATTCATCTCCACAAGGCCATACCTTCGGGAGCCGGGCTGGGTGGTGGTTCTGCTGATGCCTCGGCTACATTGCAATTGCTTGATGCAAAATTTGATCTGCAATTATCTCAACAGCAGCTTGCTGACTATGCGCTTGCGTTAGGAAGTGATTGTCCTTTTTTTATCTTGAATAGGCCCTGCATTGCTACAGGCCGCGGCGAAATTTTAAAAGAGGTTACGGTAGATCTTACGGGATATAAAATTTTCCTCGTAAACCCAGGGATCCATATAAATACGGCAGATGCATTTTCAAAAATAATACGGGCTGTTCCCCATAAAAAAATAAATGAGATAATCATTCAGCCGGTAAGCACCTGGCAAAATGAATTGACCAATGATTTTGAAGCCCCTCTCTTTTCGCTATACCCGCAACTATCTGAAATAAAAAATGATCTGTATAAACAGGGAGCAACCTATGCTGCAATGAGCGGAAGTGGCAGCACCATTTATGGAATTTTTAAGAAAGAGAAAACGATTATTGCTGGTAACAAAAATTACTTTTATAAAACGATAAATGATCTTTGATGCTTCATCTTAAAATATCTTATCTACATTATTTTGCTTAGGCTTATTTCAATTTTATTTATTGTGGGCATCAGCGCCGCAACTGCCCAGCCCGTGATAAAAAATATGGCACCGGCTGATTATCAAATGGAGTCCTTACAAAAAATGTATGGCAGCAAGAAGCAATTTATAAAAGAACTGGAATTACAATCACTCATCGCTCTCTCCTATTATCCCGAATTAAAAAATACATCGATAACTTTTATGCCGGCCCATAAAGAAAGCACCGGCAAAACAACCATGACCTTCTTTTCTTTTTTACACAAAGAAGACCGGCATTACATTATTTATATTAATACAAATCGTGCCAGCACCGGCGTTCTTTTATCAGACGCCTCCTTTAATGCGCAGGTAGGTGTGATCGGGCACGAGCTGGCACACATTGTTTCCTTTCAAAAAAAAGGCCTGGTACAAATATTAAGCTGGGGTTTAGCGTACACGGTTAGCAAAAACAAACGCCGCAAAATTGAACGGGGTACTGATGAAACCCTTATCCAGCATCATCTTGGGTGGCAATTATACGACTGGAGTAATTTTATTTTGCATCATTCTTCAGCAAATAAAAAATATATGGACTTCAGGGAAACCTATTATTTATTACCGGAAGAGATCCTTTCCAGGATCTCTTCTTATTAAGCTTCACCCGGGTTGCCGGATTTTTTTATTATCTTGCAGAATAATTTATCACTTGCCACATCGTATCTACATATTAGATTTTTTGAATGAGAACCTGGATCTTCTTGATCACAGTGCATAACGATATCGCCCCTTACGTTATCTTTTTTTAAACATTTTTTACTTTTTTTTATGCAATCAAATACACTACAAGGTGTAAAAAGCCAGTTTTATTTAGATCTTGAAGAAAGATACAATGCACATAATTATTCTTCCATGCCGGTTGTTATAAATAAAGCATTGGGTGTGTATATGTGGGATGTTGAGGGAAAAAAATACTATGATTTTCTCAGTGGATATTCTGCCGTAAACCAGGGCCATTGCCATCCCCGGATAATTGAAACGCTTATAGAGCAGGCACAAAAACTAACCCTCACCAGCAGGGCATTTCACAGTGAGGCACTGGGCGAATATGCACAATTTGTAACCGCATTATTCGGGTATGATAAAGTACTTCCGATGAACACCGGTGTTGAAGCTGTAGAAACGGCTATAAAACTTACCCGCAAATGGGGATACGAAGTAAAAGGAATTGAAAAAAATAAAGCTAAAATAATTGTATGTGAAAATAATTTCCATGGCAGAACAGGTGCTGTCATTTCTTTTAGCACCGATCCGGATTCAACAAAAAATTTTGGTCCCTTCATGCCCGGCTTCGAAATAATTCCTTTCAACAACCTGGAGGCGTTAGCGAAAGCCTTAACGGATAAAAATGTTGCCGGGTTCCTGGTAGAACCCATCCAGGGGGAAGCAGGCGTAATTGTAGCGGCTGATAATTATTTACAAAAAGCAAAACAGTATTGTGCGGATGCCAATGTATTATTCATCGCAGACGAAATACAAACAGGATTATGCCGCACCGGCAAGATGCTTTGTTGCGATCATGAAGAGGTACGACCGGATATATTGATCCTCGGCAAAGCCTTAAGTGGCGGCACTTTGCCAGTGAGTGCAGTATTGGCTGATGATGAAATTATGCTCACGATCAAACCCGGAGAACATGGTAGTACTTATGGTGGTAATCCATTAGCATGTAAAGTAGCCATCACTGCATTGAAGGTTTTACAGGAAGAAAATATGGCACAAAATGCTGAAGTGCTTGGAATTATTTTCAGGTCAGGATTGCAACAAATTGATTCTAAACACATAAAAGAAATACGCGGAAAAGGTTTATTCAATGCAATTGAACTGGTACATATCAATAAAGAAGCGGCATGGAAATTCTGTCTCGAATTAAAGGAGAACGGCATGCTGGCCAAGCCAACACACGGTAACAAAATACGTTTTTCGCCGCCATTGGTAATAAATGAAAAAGAGTTAAAAGAGTGTATTGATATTATTGAGGAGAGTATCAAAATACTTGATTAGTAGTATTTATATATGGTATAGTTAGTAACTTCCATATTAATATTCTTTAATACATTATGGATCTACTCTCAAAAAGAGAAAATAAAACAGACCACAAATTTTTACTGAATGGAGGTGAGATGGGGAAACTTATCAACTCCATCTAAAAAATTATTTTGCATACACATTCATCAGAACATACCGAAGAACATTTACAAAGCTCCGATGTCATCCGTGATATTGTAATAGGAATGAGTGATGGCCTAACGGTGCCTTTTGCCCTGGCAGCAGGCTTGAGCGGCGCTGTGGCGGCAAGTGGAATTATTGTTATTGCAGGAATTGCAGAAATTGCGGCTGGTAGTATTGCCATGGGCCTCGGCGGTTACCTCGCGGGGAAAACAGAACAGGATCATTACAACAGTGAGTTAAAAAGGGAATATGAAGAAGTTGAGAGGGTTCCCGAAATTGAAAAAAAGGAAGTGAAAGAATTTTTTGAGCAAATCGGATTGAGCGAGGAATTACAACAAAAGGCAACTGATGAAATTGCAAGGGATAAAAAACAGTGGGTTGATTTTATGATGAAATATGAATTAGGACTAGAAGAGCCTGATCCCAAAAGAGCTACCAAAAGTGCGTTGAATATTGGCGTTTCCTATATCATTGGTGGTATCATCCCATTAAGTCCATACTTTTTTTTAAAAAATTCCGGAGAAGCATTAAAGATTTCTGTTGTAGCAACCCTGATATGTCTTTTTGTATTTGGTTATTTTAAGAGTAAGGTTACCGGTGTTGCTCCATTGTGGGGTGCTATAAAAGTTACACTGATAGGCGCTTTAGCCGCTGGCGCTGCCTTTGGTGTGGCTAAATTATTTTAACTACTCTCTACTCGCCACTCACTACTCGCCCATTGCCCATTGCATATTGCCAATTGCCCATTGCCTACACGCTACTCCCTAACAGCCAGCCTATGTTTAGAATCTTTAGAAATATTAGCGATCGTCCATTCCACTTTTTGTACAAAAGGATGTTGACGAACCAGGCAATCTTTTTTAGAACATATCCGGCACGAGAATTCCTGGCAACCATCAGAATGAACAAACAATTCTACGCTATCTCCATATTCATGTCTAACAAGGGTACCCAATGCTTCAACTTCTTCATGTGCTTCATAAACATTCAGGAACCAGGGAACAGTTAAATGGCAATCAAGGTGAAGAGTACCACCATATTTTATTATGCGCAGGTTGTGTAAGTCTATCCAGTTCTCACGGCGGTTGTGATTGAGTAATGCCACCAGGTTATCCAGTAATTTAATATCGGCTTCATCCATGATACCAGCGATAGATGTGCGCACAATTTGATACCCGGTATAAATAATGATGAAAGCAAATAGAAATGCGACAGCACTGTCGAGCCAGGTAATCTTTGTCAGGTATATGAGGCCTAAACCTATAACGATGCCAAGGGTTGACCACGTGTCTGTTCTCAAATGTTTGCCGCTTGAGATCAATGGGAGCGAATTATTTTTGATGCCCGTACGCAAACAAATGGTACCGGCAATAAAATTTACTACAGCTGTACTCCCAACAAGGATGATCCCATAATCGAGCCTGGCAATTGTATGTGGATGAATAAGATTGATAGTGGCATTGTAAATAATCAGCATTCCGGCAACGGTTATTAAAGTGCCTTCCACTGCGGCCGAAATAAATTCAACCTTTCCATGGCCATAAGGATGATCTGCATCTTTTGGTTTTGCAGAAATATAAAGACTGTAAACGCCTATCAGGCCTGCAACCACATTTACAGTGCTTTCGAGCGCATCCGTTAAAATAGCTACGGAGCCGGTGATATACCAGGCAGTCATCTTTACTAAAAACAATATGATCGCAATAAGCGTTATCGTTTTTTGCAGGCCCAGGTTATGCATTGATGTTTTCAAAAAAAATAATTATTCCAAAGATAAGCTGCCATTGCACATCATACGGTGATTCTGATTGCCAATTGAATTTCCACTAAATTTGTAACATGCGTACAATGCTTACGATACTGGCCAATTCTATCCGTCTTACTTTCCAGGAATTAGTGACAAATAAACTCAGAACGGCATTGTCACTGATAGGGATCTCTTTCGGCATCTTTTGTATCATTGGCGTTTTAGCAACCGTTAATTCACTTGAAAGAAATATCCAGGATGAGTTAAAAGGACTGGGAACAAATACCATTTATATTGATAAATGGGATTATAGCGGTGGCCCTGATTATCCCTGGTGGAAATTTGTAAATCGCCCATTGCCAAAATTTGAAGAAGTGAATTTCATCAAACAACGCAGTCAACTTGCCAGCAATGTTGGATTCAATATTCATAACCAGGCAAATGTTGAATACAATGGAAGCATATTACAAAACGTAACTTACTATGGTATAACAGAAGAACAAAATGATATGCAGCCCGTCAATATTGAATTTGGGCGATTTATTTCAGCTTCGGAATTTGCATCAGGCAGCAGCGTTGTGGTAATGGGCCATGATAATGCAGAAAATCTTTTTGGGAAACCTGAGTATGCAGTCGGCAAAACCGTTACGGCAAAAGATAAAAAAGCGATCGTAATTGGTGTGATGAAAAAAAGCGGGCAAAATTTTATAGGCTGGAATTATGACCAGTCTGTCATGATAGCCTACCGGTTTTGCAACCAGCTTTTTGATGAGAAAAACTCGCAGCCATTTATTATGGTGAAAGGAAAAGATAACGTAAGCTCCCAGGCATTGTCTGATGAATTGAAAGGTGTTATGCGTTCCATCCGGAAAATCAGCCCAACAAAGGAAGACAATTTCAGTCTCAATGATATCGCCGGTTTCAGTGATAAAGTAAGTTCACTGTTTGTAAGTATAAATATTGGTGGCTGGGCAATAGGCGCGCTGAGCCTTATTGTGGGCGCTTTTGGAATTGCAAACATTATGTTTGTAACGGTTAAGGAACGTACTGCGATGATAGGATTAAAAAAAGCAATTGGCGCCCGAAAAAGTACCATTCTTTTAGAATTTTTACTGGAAGCCGCCATCATTTGCATAATGGGGGGATTGATAGGAATTCTGCTGGTTTACATTTTAACGCTTGTACTTAGCAGTCTCTTTCATTTTCCCGTTTTTATTTCAACAGGAATATTAACGCTTGCTATTTCCATTTGCATTGCGATAGGTATTCTTGCAGGCATAATTCCCGCGTCAACTGCAGCACGTATGGATCCCGTGGTTGCGATACGAAGTAAATAAGTTGATGTTAAGTGAAATATCATAGCTCTAATAAATTTGAAGTATACAGTGATGAAAAGAAATGAGCAACTACCAATTCCAGGCGTTCAACTTCCTCATGCCGCTCCCATAACCATACTCGCTATTGAATCATCATGCGATGATACAGCTGCAGCAATTTGCCGAGACGGAAAAATTTTAAGCAACCTTGTTGCCAACCAGGCAGTACATGAAAAATATGGAGGGGTGGTGCCGGAACTGGCTTCCAGGGCGCATTTGCAAAATATTATTCCTGTTGTGAATGAGGCATTGCTTGCAGCAAATTGTGAATTAAAATCAATCGATGCATTTGCCTTTACACAGGCGCCGGGATTAATAGGATCTCTTTTAGTTGGTGCGCAGGTTGCCAAATCGTTTGCGCTTGTTTTTGATAAACCACTCATCCCCGTGCATCATATGCAGGCACATGTGCTGGCTAATTTGATTCCGGAAAACAAACCATCATTTCCCTTTCTGTGCCACACTGTTAGCGGGGGACATACACAAATTGTTTTATGTGAAAGTCCATCGCTTATGAAAGTGATTGGCCAAACCCTTGATGATGCTGCCGGGGAGGCCTTTGATAAAAGCGCAAAATTGTTAGGCCTGCCCTATCCCGGTGGTCCCTTGATAGATAAATATGCAAAAGCCGGTGATGCCCAAAAATTTAAATTCCCCGAGCCTAAGATCAAAGGTTTGGATTTTAGTTTCAGCGGATTGAAAACAGCTATCCTTTATTTTTTACAGGACGAAATAAATAAAAATGAAAATTTTGTAGCAGAAAATCTACATGACATTTGCGCTTCTATACAGGCACGAATTGTTTCCATCTTATTGAATAAATTAAAAAAAGCGGCGGCGGAAACCGGTATAACTGAAATTTGTATTGCCGGCGGTGTAAGCGCCAATAGCGGGTTACGTGAATCTTTTCAATTGCTTGGAGAACAATTGAACTGGAAAACTTTTATCCCTCCATTTGAATATTGCACCGATAATGCAGCCATGATCGCAATAACGGGATATTATAAATATTTTAATAAAGAAAACTTTGCTCAGTTATCAACTGGTGTATCGGCGAGGGCAGAATAATATGTACACGAATTTATTCGAATTACACTAATTATGTCATTTAAGAAATATGAAAACAAACTGATCCAAAAATCTTTTCTTCGTAATCTTAAGGCTAATAATTTAGTGTAACATATTTTGAAATTCGTGTAATTCGTGTCTTTTTATTCGTGTAATTTGCATTTTTAATTCGTGTAATCCCTGTTTCTCAATTCGTGTAATTCGTGCTTCTAATTCGTGAAATCCGTGTCTTCTCATTTTAAATTCAAACAGTTCATCGTACACCAGGAAAAGTGTACTATGAAAGTCTGCACAGACTCCTGCATATTTGGCGCCTGGATAGCGCACAAAATTGCCGGAAATTTAACGCCGGTTTTTCACGTCAGTCAAATTCCTAATTGCCTGGACATAGGCACAGGCACGGGTTTGCTAAGCCTGATGATTGCACAAAAGAACAATGTACAAATTGATGGGGTGGAAATTAACAGGAATGCTTATGAACAGGCAAAAGAAAATTTTAAAATATCACCCTGGAGTAAAAATTTAAAAGCCCTGCATGGCGATGCAAGAAATTCAGTTATTAAAAAATATGACCTGATAATTTCAAATCCTCCTTTTTATGAAAGGGATCTTAAATCTGGTAATGAAGATAAAAATATCGCTAAACACGATGACGGTTTAAACCTTGATGAGCTTATCACCATTGTAAAAAATGATATTGCTGATAAAGGATACTTCTCCTTACTCCTGCCCTTTCACCGTGCAGAACATTTTAAAAATATTGTCGAAAATAATGGTCTTTACATAAATGAAGAATTACTTATCAAACAAACCCCACATCATAATTATTTCAGGGCAATCTTTTTAGTAAGTGCTGATGCTATAAAAACTATATCCAGTACGCTCGTGATCAAAGATGCGAATCATAATTATACGCCGGAGTTTATCGCCTTGCTGAGAGATTATTACCTCAACTTATGACGTTGCTATTCTGCTGCCGCATATTCTTTTAAATAATTAAAAGGGGTAGTGAGTTTTCCTTTTTGTAGAATAGTAGCATTGTCAATGATAACAGAAGCGCCATGGATGAGATCGTTAACAAAATATTTTATCAGCTGTTCACCAAAATAACGGGAAGCATCCCTGGGGAGTTCATTTGGTAAATTACCGATCGCTATCATATCTACCGACCCTGCAATGTATGGCGCCGTAACGGTGAATTCATTTTTGTCCACACCGTAGGCGGGCTCTTCAATGGTTGACTGGCGTATGTTACAGGGCACTGAACCATTTACGTCATCAGAAATATCTGAGATGGTGGCAATACGAAAATCCTTTTTTTTCATGTCTGAAAGTTCAAACAAGCGGGGAATATCCTTCTCCCAATAAACCCCGTTCATTAAAATATCGGTTTGAGAAATATAGCGGTCAAAAAGTGTTTTATATTTTTCAGGATGGTGATGAAATTCATTTCGGCTATACTCTCCCGTTAGTTTATTTTGATAAAGATCACCAGCTTTCAGGTGGACGAAAACAGGATATGTAAATTCCTTTGACAAAAAAAGCTCGGGCTCCGTTTCATAGATACCCATCAGGTTCATTATTTCCAGGATACCATGCGCTACCCTTCCGTTGCCGGTAACAGCAATTTTGATCCTGGGGATCTTAAGACCGAAATAAGTATGAATAAGATGCTGCAATGTTTTTTTTGAGTTTATGGCCTGCAAATCATATTTGCCGCTTCTTTTTCCATAAGCCATCATACCATTGTGTGCGCCTACAATACCGGCAAAAAAACCAAACCCGAGAATGCGTGTTCCATCCTCATGTTGCAGGCATTCATAATCTATCAAGGTATTTCCGTGCTTTACCAGTTCTCTTATCAATTTTTTATTTTGCGGCTGCATTTTTTTTGTATGGGAAAACAGCACATATGTTTTACCGGGAATGATTTTATCTAGTTGTACCTCTTTAATGCCCATGAGGATATCGCAATGCGACATATCATCTGTAACTTCTATGCCGCTCTTTGAATATTCCTTATCGCTGAAACAGCGCCTGTCACTGGTTTGTACGATGATCTTAACGTCCGGGTTTTTCTTTTGTATCCAGTCGCATTGTGATGGTGTAAAGGCAACCCGGTTATCTGCAGGTATCTTTTCTTCGCGTATTAGTCCGATCGTAAGCATATAATTCTATTGGCGGCAATTTACATTTTACATTTAATATGGGGCGTACCTTTGCTGTATGAATTATTTTGAACTGTTTGATATCCCGGAAACTTTGCACGTGGATAAAAACGAATTATCACAAAAGTATTTTGCCCTGCAAAAAAAATATCACCCTGATTTTTTCTCAAATGCAAGTGAGGACGAACAGGCGGAGGTATTGGAAAAATCTTCTCTCATAAATAAAGGATATAAAATTTTCCTGGATGGGGATGAGACCATAAAATATGTTTTGGAAATAAAAGGACTTATGGAGCAGGAAGAAAAATACGATTTGCCCCCTGATTTTTTAATCGAAATGATGGAATTAAATGAATCGCTGGCTGATATTGACGATTCGTCGCTGGAAGAGGCGGAAACCAATATATCACAATTGGAAAAACATTTGTATGATAAAGTGCAAAATATAATCGAAGATTATAACGAGACAAATACTACAAATGAACAGTTGTTGCAGGTTAAAGATTATTATTACAAAAAGAAATACCTGAAACGTATTTTGGAGAGGTTAGACGGAATACGTAATATTGCCACCCAAAATTAGCGCCCGGATGGCGGAATTGGTAGACGCAGCAGACTCAAAATCTGCCGTTCGCAAGGATGTGCAGGTTCGATTCCTGTTCCGGGCACATAGCTCTTCTAACCAGAAGAGCTTTTTTAATAACTATATAGCAGTTGGGAGTAGTTTGTTTATTTAATAATGTGAATTTTTTATAATCCTGCATCTAATTAATAAATCTTAAGCATGAACAAATTAAAGATTTGTATTACAGGTATGCTGTTACTAATTTCCGTAGATACTTTTTCTCAAACCAAAAAACATAGTTTACTTCCACCACCTCTTCCTCCTGAAATAAAAACAAAGCAACCGATAGTGGCTCCTGTTACTCCAATATCACCTGAGTTGTTAAAATATGGATATCCAGCGACAAGAAATGGCAAAAATGTATGGGTTATGAAACCTCGACCCATTAAACCAACCATTACTCCACCGCCGCGGCCACAACGCATAAAAAATTAAAGTCAGGTCGCTATTAAGCAGTTTCAAAAATATCAGTAAGATTGAATTTATTTCCTGTTAATGAATTACTAGTAATTCTCGCAGTTGAAACTTTTTGTAAAGTAGTTTCAAATTTTTCTAATTCCCAGCAACGTCTCCGCCAGGGACCTTTAGATTTACTTTTAGATCTTATCTACCTTTAGATTTACTTTTAGATCTTATCTACAAGAATTACTACTATTACAACTTTCTTTTTTGTTACTTTTTTCTTTGTGGATAGAAGTGTAAATGT
>JACDBU010000166.1 GCA_013694745.1 Chitinophagaceae bacterium | reverse complement strand
TATAAACTTGTTGGTATAGATAAGGGTTGGGTATATGCAGCCAACAGAACAACGGCATACTATACGCAATTACCTCCTGGTAAATATAATTTTTTTGTAAAAGCTATTAATAACGATGGACTCCAAGGACCAGCTATGCAATTGTTAACCATTGTAATTATCCCTGCCTGGTATCAAACCTGGTGGTTTAAAATTCTTGGTATTCTTGTCATATTATCCCTGGTTTATATTTTTTACCGCCAACGAATTGAAGAAGAAAAAGCAAAAGGATTTGCAAAAAGCAGCGTAGCTGAATTGAAACAGGTAAAAGCTGAATTTGAAAAGCAAATTGCTGAAACAGAAATGGTAGCCTTGCGTGCACAAATGAATCCTCATTTTATTTTTAATGTGCTCAACAGTATCAATAAATATATTTTAGAAAATGATAGTGTAAAAGCATCGCATTATCTTACACAATTCTCCAGGCTCATACGGCAGGTTCTTGAAAACAGTAAGTCATCAAGAGTTCCTCTGGAAGCTGATTTGCAGGCTTTACAATTATATATTGATATGGAAAAATTACGATTTGGAGATAAATTCATAACCACCATAAAGGTTGATAAAAATATTGATCAGCAATTTGTTCAATTGCCGCCATTATTAATTCAGCCGTATGTGGAAAATGCAATATGGCATGGGCTTATGCAAAAAACTGAAAGCGGTAATTTAGATATCACGATTACGCAGCATCAGGAAAATATATTACAGGTAATTATTGAGGATAATGGTATAGGGCGGGAAAAAGCAAATGAACTAAAAAGCAAATCGGCAACCAAACATAAATCGTTTGGTATGCAAATAACCAGGGACAGGATAGATATTGTAAACATGCTTTTTAATATTGAGGCTACTATACAATTTGAAGATTTGCATAAAAACGGAAAAGCAAGTGGTACGCGAGTTACATTAAACATTCCGGTATAATTTATTATCATGAAAACAGAATCAAAACACACAGCAATTATCATAGATGATGAGCCCAATGCATTGGTGGTTTTACGAAAACTATTAGATATTCATTGCCCGCAAGTTGAGGTGCTTGCTTCGGTATTAAACAGTATAGAAGGTTTAGAAAAAATTAAAGCATTAAAACCTGATATCGTTTTTCTGGATATTGAAATGCCCCAGATGAATGGGTTTCAGTTATTATCAAGTCTTGATGAAATTAATTTTCATTTAATATTTACAACAGCTTACGACCAGTTTGCTGTAAAGGCATTTAAGTTTAATGCGCTCGATTATTTATTAAAGCCTATTGACCCGGTTGAATTAAAAAGTGCTGTAAAAAAGATAAATGAAAAATCAGCATTTTTGCCGCAGCAATTAGAACAGATAAGTGAAATGTTACACGAATCTGAGAAAGGACATGTGCCCGGGCGCATTGCGTTTCCGCATACAAAAGGTTACCGGTTTATTTCTTTAAGCGATATTATTTATTGCGAGTCAGAAAGCAATTATACTGTACTCCATTTGGTGAATGAACCAAAATTTACGGTTTGCAGAACACTGGGCGAGATTGAAGACATACTCATTACTTCACATTTTTTACGCATACATCGAAGCTATTTGGTAAACACGAAAAAAATAAAAGAGTTTATCAAAGGTGAGGGAGGTTATTTGATAATGGAAAATGAAATAGAGATACCCGTTTCCCGAAATAAAAGAGAACAGTTAGGAAGCATTCTAAAGCCCAATTGACTTTTTCTTTCAAAGTATTCATAAATAAGATTTCCCTTACACACTATAAACAGCCTTACACAGGTGGATAGTGCGTGCTCACTCATTTCTACAAAGTAGGGTTGTATTAAGACATACATTTATTTATACTCAGCAAGCTTTTTATAAAATATTTTTTATAAAACGATTCAATAAATAAATATGAAAGCGTATCTGATTTTATTTCCACTATTAGTATTATCCCTTTTATGCCAGGGACAAAGTGTAGGAATAGGCACTCCTACACCCAATGCCAGCGCTATACTAGATGTTACCGCAGGTAACAAAGGTGTTTTATTTCCACGGCTATCACTTGCCTCATCAACTGATGCAGTAGCCGTTCCATCACCTGCAACTTATCTTATAGTTACAAACACCAATTCTGCTTTACCAGATGGAGCAGGGTTATATATAAACATGGGCACACCTGCTGCACCGAACTGGGTAAAGATTGGTGGTGCCTCATCTGGATCAAATGCTTGGTCACTCACAGGAAATGCAGGCACGGTAGATGGCACTAATTTTATTGGCACTACTGATAATGTTCCATTAACTGTAAGAGTAAACAACCAAAAAGCGGGAAGGATAGACAATAATTTATTGAACACCTTTTGGGGTTATCAGGCAGGAAATTCAAATATACCGGGAAATGGAAATACGGGTATTGGGGGTTATGCACTTTATTCCAATACTGGACTTTACAATACCGCTAATGGTGCCCAGGCACTTTTTTTTAATACAACAGGAACAAGCAACACCGCTAATGGCTATTTTGCTCTGTTAAAAAATAATACCGGCAACAACAACACTGCTATTGGTATGCAGACGCTGCAGAATAACACAACCGGTTACAGCAATGTAGCAATGGGAGTCAGTGCTCTATTTACAAATACTACAAATTCCAATCTTGTTGCAATTGGTGATTCAGCATTGTTTAATAATGGAAATGGAGGCATATTAAACACAGCAATTGGATCAAAATCACTTTATTCCAATACTACAGGTCGTGATAATGTTGCTAATGGTTACCAATCACTTCAAAATAATTTAACAGGAGTCGAAAATACTGCAATTGGCACATATTCTCTTTATTCTAATACGTCTGGTCTGGACAATACCGCAACTGGTTGGAGGGCGCTACATGAAAATAATGGGAACACTAATACTGCTGATGGACTTGCTGCGCTTGAATTAAATACACTAGGAAATGAAAACACGGCTACCGGCTTTGTTGCACTTCGACAAAATGAAATAGGTAACTATAATACGGCAATAGGAGCCTATGCACTTATATCGAATAAAACAGGAAACAATAATACCGGAATAGGTAACGAGGCAGATGTGAGTACCGGCAACTTAACAAATGCAACTGCAGTCGGGTATAAAGCAACCGTGGATGCCAGCAATAAAATCCGTTTGGGTAACACTTCGGTTACTGTAATTGAAGGGCAGGTAGCGTATAGCTATCCTTCTGATGCAAGATTTAAATACAATATAAAAACTAATGTACCGGGGTTGGATTTAATTAAAAAGCTTACACCCGTTACCTATTATTTTGATGATATAAAGTTAACTGAATACACAAAGACGGGCGTATTGAATAACACATTTGCAAAAAATATTTCTTACGATGGCAACAAACAATTGCACACCGGTTTTCTTGCACAGGATGTAGAAAAAATAGCAATGGATTTAGGGTATGAGTTTGATGGCGTTCATGCTCCTGCTAATGATAAAGATCATTACAGCCTAGCGTACAGCCAATTTATTATGCCCCTTGTAAAAGCAGTACAAGAGCAGCAGGTGATAATAGAGAAATTAACCAAGCAGGTTGAGCAAAGTGAAATCCCGATGATGATCGGGAAGCAGCAAATAATAATTGAAGATCAGCAAAAGCAAATAAATAAAATGGATAAGCAAATTGAAGAATTGGTAAATGCTGTTAAAGCGTTGAAAAAATAAAAGTAATAATCTGTTTATGATCCTTTATTCTCTTTTAAAAATTAATATGCCAGAGGTTTATAATCTTCATTTCTAAAACCTTATTTATGCGCTATACACTTTTTTTCATCCTCATTTTTTTTGCACATTCTCACAAAGCAGATGCGCAAATATTTAAACGACTGGGTGACCAGGTAAAAGCGACAGTACGGGGGAGAGCCGATAGAAAAGTTGATGAAACGATTAATAAAGCCATCGATAGTTTAGGAACTAAATCTAAGAAGAAAGAAAAAAATACTCAGCCTGCGGTAAATAATAAAACCGAAAACAAATCGGAAAAAACTTCCAGCGAATTGCCCGCTAAAACTGGTGACGATACTAACATGGAACCACAGGATGGTTATATCCAGGCTAAGGTATTTCCAGATCAAACGTTAACAGGTGCTTCTCTGGTTATAAGCGGGGAAACCATGTACTCCGATAAAATAAAAGAAGTAAGCATTGTTATTACTCCACCAAAAGGAGCAAAAGCAGTTTCATACAAAACACTGATAAATAAAAATGACGGCAGTTTTAAACTTCCTTTCAATAATACCAATGCTGAAGGTAATTATTCGGTAAAAGTTAATAGCCCGGATGGAAAAGCATCAAAGGATATAACTTTTACCATTTATGATTTTGGTAAGCTTGATCAAATAGCCACAGGTGTTAAAGATTTATTGAGGCAGTCAAATACAAAATTAAAAGAAGTTGTATCAAAAATAAAAGAGCAGATATCCAGTAAAGACGCTAAGGAAATTGATGAAAAAATGAAAGAGACGGAAGAAAAAATTGATGCAGCAGAAAAAATGCTGACAAGCATTAATGATGGTTGCGGAAAATTAGGTGATGCAGCAATGGCGGGAAAAGGTATGCCGGAAAATGTTCGGAAAAACATGGGTGAACTAAATGATGTATTTAAAAAACAGGAAGAAGTAATGAAAGAGCAGGTGGAAAAAGCTTCACATGCACCTGCAGACAATACTGTTTGCGAGGTTCTGGTATGGCTGGATGAAGTATGTGCTGCGTTTTCAACAGTCACCAACTTTTATGCAAAAACTATTACAAAAGTATTAGGAAACATAGTTCTTGATAAAGCTATTCCTAAAATGGCGGAAGTGGCCAATAAAGCTGTTGGTGATATGCCATCAGACCATGATTTTTGGGTAAAAGAACCTTCCAAAATTTTAGCGACAGCAATATTTGATGCAAAGTCCCTGGAAACCATGTTAGGTAAAGGAGAAATTACGGCTGATGTTTTACAATATGGAATTTCAGTTTTATTAAAAAGATATTGCGGCACGTATAAGGGCGAACTGCAATTTCATTATGAAAATATTTACAGTCATGAAGGGGATAACTGGTGGAAGTATACCTATGATTGCGGCGCAGCCGTTTCTTTGCGGTACCCGATAAATCAAACAGGAGGTATCATTAAAATGAAAGGAAATATTGAAGGCAATGCCACCAATTTTACTTTTGGCTATGATGTAAAACATATGCTACCAAAGAATGTTACTATTTATGATCAGCGTTCAATTACACCACTATCCGTTCCGTTTGTAACAAGTCAACATGATGCGCTCGGTTTTGGTGGATTCGCCAGGGCTGCTGCCACGCCTTCCTATTTTAATTTAACGGTAGATGCAGAGTATAATACTGAAACAGAAACAATCACTTTTTTTTACAATACTGCTCTTGTTGATTTTACACCGGCAGTTGCTAATCGCGGGTTGATCATGATCATAGCTGCCAACATACCTATTATCAAGTATATTAACTTCCCAATTAATAAAATGGGAAAAACCTTTGGAGCGACATTAAAGCGGAATTCAGAATTTAAGGTAACAGAGAAAGGAACAAAAATTTTAGGAAGTGGTGATATGAGTATAGGGCAGGGGAGTGCTATTGAGCATAAAGCAAATTTTACCTTAACGGCTACAAAAGAATAAAATAAAAAAATTGAGATTGATATTGATCTTTCAAAAAACGAACATAGTCCACAATGGTAAGTCTTGAGTATTGAAACAACTCACAACTTTATCTCTTCATCATTCTTATCATAAAAATGGAATTCAGTAAGATGATAATTACTGTTGGCTTTTATAAGGATCTTTTGCTTGTATTTCCATCTCCATTTTAAACGCCGGGAAGGGAAACCCTTGGTGAGGTAGGCATGCAGGATAGGATGGACTTCAATAGTTAGTCCATCATGTTTTTGCATGATAAGATAACTGAGATTTTTTTCTATCTCATCTTCGAGGATCAGGGTAGAAGATATTTTGCCGGTACCAGCACAGCTAGGGCAGATCTCAGAAGTATTTATGTTCATCTCCGGCTTCATCCGTTGCCGGGTTAATTGCATCAATCCAAATTTCGTGATCGGCAAAACAGCGTGCTTTGCCCTGTCGGGCTTCATGAATAATTCCATTTGCTCAACAAGCCTTTTCTTGTTTTCCAGCAAGCGCATATCTATAAAATCAACCACAATAATTCCACCGATATCACGTAACCTTAATTGCCTGGCTATCTCTGCAGCCGCTTCCAGGTTGGTTTCCAGGGCATTTTGTTCCTGGTTATTGCTTACACTTTTATATCCGCTGTTCACATCTATAACATGCAGCGCTTCGGTATGTTCCACGATCAGGTATGCGCCGCTGGGCAGGTTAACGGTCTTACCAAAAGATGCTTTCACCTGTTTTGTTATGCCGTAACTATCGAAAATAGGAGAACCATTATTATGAAAGCTAAGGATATCAGTTTTGTCGGGAGCTATGCGCTGCAGGTATGTTTTTGTATCTGTAAAAATATTTTTATCATTCACAACGATCTTATTAAAATCTTCACTTAGCAGATCACGCAAAATACTGTTGGTCTTACCTTCTTCACTCAGGATCTTCGCCGGGGGAACAGCGCCCTTCAGATTTTTTTGAATGCTTTTCCAGGTATTGATAAGACTTAAAAGATCTTCCTGTAATTCTGCATTGTGTTTGCCCTCTGCTGCGGTACGCACAATGACACCAAAATTTTTCGGCTTAATGGCTTCAATGATCTTATGCAAACGTTTTCTCTCTTCCGAAGAATGTATCTTCCTTGATACAGCGATGATATCATTGAATGGAGTGATAACCACAAACCTCCCCGGGAGTGATAGCTCGCAACTTAGTCTTGGCCCTTTTGCTGCAATTGGTTCTTTTAATATCTGCACCAGGATGTGTGGCTTGCCACTTAATACCTCGGCGATCTTACCTGTTTTAACGATCTCCGGTTCTACATGAAATTTGCTGTAATCAAAACCTTGCTCAGATCTGTCGTTCATCGACATATTCGTGAACTTTAAAATAGAGCGTACGTATGGACTAAGATCGGTATAATGTAAAAATGCATCCTTTTCAAACCCAACATCAATGAATGCGGCATTTAAACCCGGGATGAGTTTTTTAACTTTGCCAAGATAGAGATCTCCAACTGCAAAACTCGCATCAGCTTGTTCACTGTGCAATTCAACCAGTTCCTTATCTTCTAACAGGGCTATTTCTACTGCCTGGGGGGCAGCATTGATGATCAGTTCCTTGTTCAAGCGAATTTTTTTAAATTATACCTTACAACCTCAGAAGGAAAACATTATTAGCGGAGAAAAATAAAGGGTACCCGAAAGCCCGGACCAATTTTATTTTTTCTTATGGCGATTTTTTCTCAAACGCTTTTTGCGTTTATGAGTTGCTATTTTATGACGTTTTCTTTTTTTACCACAAGGCATAATAATTATTTTATTATTTTTATAACTACAACATTAACCTGATGATCAATGTTCAAGAATTATTTTAATTCAACCCTTTTATTCTTTCATCAACTTCTTTACTGAAAGCAGGATTATTTACCATTCGTTTACTGTATTCATACCACTTAACGGCATCCGCTTTATTTCCGGTGGCAGCGTATGCATCTGCAAGCCATGATACAGCTTCCATGTTGCCGGGTTCTGCTTTTACTACTTTATTTAAACGTTCAATAGCTTTATCGTATTGCCTTGAAATAACTCCTCCAATCCCCAGCACTAATTGCGCTTTCATATTTGCAGAATCCTTTCTTACAACCTGCAGCAATTGCTGAACTCCTTTCATTGTTTCGGCAGCATCACCGATCATTCCCTTTCCATAAACATAACAACTTCCCAAACCTATCTTCAGATCATCATTTGATGGATCCAGCTTTAATGCACCCTCAAACAAATCAGCTGCTATCCCGGCTTCCCACGTCTTTTTCAATACATCATCCTCTTTTCGCATTGCCTCAAAAATTAACCGGGCTGCAAAGGTGAGATTTTTTTCTGAATTATCCAACTTGGCAGACTGGCTTAAATACCAGGCATATGGCTCAAACACCTGGGCAGAATCCCGCCAAAAAGATGCTAAAGAAGTGTATTGCTTTTGTCCCTGTTGCTTGATATCTCCCCTGCTGATCCCATTTTCCAGGTTACTTACATAAATAAGTTGTGAGGGAGTTAACTTTTGCTTAGCCTGTTTAATATTTGCGTCAATATTAAATATGGCCGCTGCGGGTTCATTGTGCGGAAAATTGCTTTTTTGGGTTTCAATTTTTCCAAAAAAAAACAAGGTAGCCAGGAGGATGAGTCCCCCTGCTGTTAAGAGATATTGTTGTTTCACATAAATGAATTAATGTCCCGGGTAAAAAACCATTTCAGGGTTGCGAAGGTAATGCTTAGTCAGCCTTTTCTTTATAATTTTTGGATTTTATATCCTGCACGAATTCTTTGGCTGGCTTAAATGCGGGTATATAATGTTCAGGGATTTCAACGGCAACATTCTTCTTTATATTTCTGCCGATCTTTGCTGCACGTTTTTTGGTAATAAAGCTGCCAAATCCACGGATATAAATATTTTCTCCTTTGGCAAGAGATTCTTTAACTTCTTTAAACATTGTTTCAAGTGTTACCAAAACATCGACTTTAGGGATACCGGTTTTTTCGGAAATCTGGTTGATCAAATCTGCTTTTCTCATGACTATAATTTAAAAAATGACTTGATAATTTACAATACGATAAAACCGTAACTAGCCTGTAACAACAAATTTAATAATCTTTATCAGATATTTTGCATAAATAGCCAGATACGCAAATAGCCAAAGATTTGCTGCACGCAATTTAAATTTAAGCCGCCAGCCCGGGGTATTAACATTTTAATAGCATGTTAAGTTTTTACATTTGCTATCCTAACCTGAAAGAACATCGTTTTTCATTTTCACTGTCACCCATAATCAAAAACATAACGAAATATTTTTACCAAATGAATCATCTTCTTAGATCCCGGTTCCAGGGGTTTTCATTACTCATTTTTTCAGTTATTTTATTCATTAATACAACCAACGGGCAAACCGTTAAAGACAGTACTGCCGCAGATTCTATTCTCCAGAAACAGATAGAGGCACAGATGTTGAATAATAACCCGGTTACGCAGCCAGCCCCACAACAAACCCGTTCAGGACTCTCAGCCAACCCGGATATAGGGGTTATCGGGGATTTTCAAACTTCCTACAACAGCCAGGGCAAAAAGAATTTTGACGCTTACCTTAATGAAACAGAGATATCCCTGCAATCCATAGTTGATCCTTATATAAGAGCAGATTTTTTTCTTTCATTATCAAGAGATCCTGATACGCACAAATATGGCATCGATGTAGAGGAAGGATACCTTACAACGCTGTCGCTTCCGGCAAAACTGCAGTTAAAGGCGGGTAAATTTAAAGAAGCACTTGGCAGGATAAATCCTGTTCATGCACACGCACTTCCATTTGTTGACCTGCCAAACGCATATGTAAATTATTTTGGTCATGAAGGCTTAAACGATGAAGGAGTTTCATTAAGCTGGCTGGTGCCTACCAAAACATTTTACCAGGAATTGATCTTCCAGGGAACTGCTGGTGCTTCTGAATCTCCAAGCTTTCACCGCGGAGATAACAATCAATTTATTTATCTCGCCCATCTCAAGAATTTTTTCACGCTAAGTGATAATGCCACGCTGGAGCTAGGTATCACCGGTGTTACAGGCCCTAATGATTCTGCTGCAACAACCAATATTGCTGCCGGCGATCTTACTTACAAATGGAAACCGGTTCAGCTCAATACATACCATTCATTAACCTGGCAAAATGAATTTTTTTACAGCAATGCAAAATATTTAAACAATCAAAAACAGAATACGTTTGGATTGTATTCATTTATCGAATACCAAACCGGCAAGCGCTGGTTTTTAACAGGGCGGTATGATTATGCCGAAAAACCTTATAATAAAAATATTGTAGAGCAGGCTTATTCTTTAACAGCCGGCTGGCTGGCTACAGAATTTTCAAAGATGGAATTTGAAGGTAAAACAACAGAAGATAATACCCAGCCAAGATATTACCAGGCCTGGATACGCTGGATTTTTGTGATAGGCGCACACGGCGCACATCAGTACTGATGCGGGAATTTGGTATTTGAAATGTGATAATTTTAAAAAATAAATATTATGAAAAGAGTTTTGAATTTCTGCTTTTTTACATTCATTATGATCTTTAGTGCCGGTGCCGGAACCATAAAGGTGGTTACTACCACAATGGATCTCAGGAGTATTACCGAACTAATTGGCGGCAATAAAGTTTCAGTAACGTCTATCGCTACCGGTTACCAGAATCCGCATTTTGTTGATCCAAAGCCGAGCTATATCATTAGTTTATCAAATGCAAATTTATTCGTAACAGTTGGGCTTGACCTGGAAACAGGATGGTCACCACAATTATTAAGCAGCTCAAGAAATTCAAAAATTCAAAAAGGCTCTCCCGGGTATGTTGATGCATCGGAAGGCATTGGCTTATTACAGGTTCCCAGTTCATCTAACAGGGGCGAAGGCGATATTCATATTTATGGCAACCCGCATTACTGGCTTGATCCCCTAAATGGAAAAGTTATTGCCCGCAATATCGCAAACGGCCTTGAAAGAATTGACCCCGTTAATAAAAGCTTTTATGAAAAAAACCTGTATGATTTTTTCGACCGCATCGATGCGAAGCTAAAAGAATGGCAAATAAAAATGGCTCCTTATAAAGGATCAAAAATAATTGCCTACCATAACGAATGGGTTTATTTTGAAAGGCGTTTTGGATTACAGATAGTTGATTTTATGGAACCAAAACCCGGCATCCCGCCTTCACCTTCACAATTGGTTAAAGTGATAAGAGAAGTTCAGGCAGATAAAATTAAAGTGATCATCTCATCGCCTTATTTTACAACTTCTTCATCGGATGTAGTGGCAAAACAAACGGGGGTGAAAGAATTAACCCTGGCAACTTCTTCAGGAGCCTTTCCCACAATAAAAAATTATTTTGATCTATTTGATTATGATATCAATGCCCTTACCGCAGTTTTAAAATGAAGAGAATAATATCTTTTTATTAAATTAGTTGCAAAATTATTTTCGATGTTTGAAATGTTCCAGCTACCCTTTATGGTTCAGGCCTTTGCGGCAGCAATTATAACAGGTGTTCTATTATCTTATTTAGGCGTTCATGTTGTTGGCAGGGGAATAGTTTTTGTTGACCTCGCATTGGGCCAGATATCTTCACTCGGTGTTGCCTTTGCAGCTTTTATCGGAACAGGCGTAACCTCCATACCACTCATATTTACCCTATCGGGCGCCTTGTTAATGTCATTTATAAACATAAGAGATAAGCGCTTAAAACAAGAGGCTATCATTGGAATTTTATACGCTTTCGCATCTGCCCTAACGGTTTTACTCATTTCCAAAACCGCGCATGGAGACTCTGATATCCAGGAAGTATTGTTTGGAAATATTCTTTCCGTTAGCTGGGAACAAATAAAATTGGTTGCAGTTGTTTTCGGCGCGCTTTTGCTTTTGCAACTGGTATTTTTTAAAAAGTTTTTTGCTTTAACGGAATCTTTTGAAAATGGTGTAAATCATTTGGTTGGAATTTTCAATATCTGGAATTTTTTATTCTATATTTCGATCGGTCTCGCTATTGTTTTTGCTGTAAAGATAAATGGGGTTATTCCCGTTTTCTCTTACCTCATCATACCCGCGGTTTCCGCAATTATGATCACAAAAAATAAAGCAGCTGTATTAATTATCGCAATTGTGATAAGTATCCTGGGAGGATTTTTTGGATTAAATTTTTCTTTCCATTATGATTTCCCGGCAGGCTCATCCATTGTTGTAGTGCTGGGAGTTATTTTTATTTTAGCCGCGCTTTACAGGATATTTTCGGGGCTGGGCAATAAGAAAAATCGCAAAGCAAATGAAAATATAATTGCAGCTGATATTTGATTCAATGTACATGATTGATATGCTTCATTTATAAAAAGCATCCATGAAAAGATTCTTTTTTTTCGGTTTTATTCTTTTTGATTTTCTTACGGTACAATCACAGGATAGTACTTACATGCGCCGCAGCAGCGAAGAGTCGCTTAAACAACTCCCGGTTTTATGGCAGCAAACTGCAGCGGAATACAGGGCATTGTGTTACCAGGCTTTTAACATTGCGGAGATTCGTATCTCTGCTTTAAAAAAAAGACGCCATGAAAAACGCGCAATAATCACAGACCTGGATGAAACCATTCTTGATAACAGCTACTCGGAAGCAAATCTCATAAAAGACGGAAAAGAATATAGCAGTGCAGAATGGAAACGGTGGGTGAACCAGTCGGCTGCAACTGAAGTACCCGGGGCTGCTGCATTTTTGCAATGGGCGCATACAAAAGGACTCACTATTTTTTACATCAGCAACCGCGATACATCCCAGGTAATGGCAACCCTGCAGAATTTAAAAAAATTACAATTACCCAATGCAGATACAGCACACATGATGTTCTCATCCAATACATCTTCAAAAGAAACCAGGCGGCAGAGGGTTATGGGAAAATATAAAGTGGTAATGCTGCTGGGAGATAACTTAAATGATTTTACGCAATTTTTTGAGACTAAAAATATTGCCGACCGTAAAACGGAAGTTGATAAAGTAAGAAAAGACTGGGGCGATAAATTTATTGTTTTACCTAACAGTACGTATGGTGAATGGGAGAATGCATTATACGATTATGAAAGAAAATTAACGCCGCAGCAGAAAGAAGAAAAGCGAGAAAATAAATTAATTGGCTATTAGAATTTCACTGCATTTCCCAGTTCAACATTAATAATCCTGTTTCCCCATACACCGGATCATTTTCCGGCAACAATACCTCGTTTATATTTTTATCGGCTTCTGGTCGCTCCGTAGGATCACCTTTTTTAATATCGAAATCTTTCCCCTCCGGATATGCACCCACACATTTAAAATCTTTTCCTGCTTCAATATTTTTATGCGCTACACCAGCGGGAATAATTATTACATCTCCCCGCTCTAGCTTTTCTGATATACCATTTGGTCCGCCTAATTGTACAGTGGTTTCGCCTTCATAAACGCCAAGCACTTCGTGTGTGTTGCTGTGGAAATGATGATAATCATAGATTCCGTTTCTCCATAAATTTCCCCAGTCATTATTTTTAAAGGTCCCTTCAATTACTGATGCAGCCTCTTCTTCAGGTAAATAAAAGGCATTTTTGTAAATAAGAACAAACAAGCTGCTGTTAGGAAACCGGCCATCATCATGGAGGATGTGCCTGATAACTTTCGGGTCATTGTTTATATAAACGGCCATAAAATAATATTAAATTATGTGCTGATAATTTATTTTATTTTTCATCGAGGTGAAGTTCATTGGACGCACTGTTTTCATAATGCTCATCGTAGCGTATAAAAAAATAAATATAAACTGCCCTGCTAAACTGCATAAGCCATGGCTGAATTACCAGGATTAAAACTGCGTTAAAACCAAGCCAGTAAAAAACACGGTTGTCGTTTATTGAAATGCCGATTATGATCCACCAGGCAATGAATGTTATAGCCGAAATTAAAACAGCAAGACCATAACTAACGTAGCCCGTTCCATACCAGAAGCCTGGTTCAAGATCAAATTTTTGTTTGCAAACAGGGCAGGATACAGGCATGTCAAGCATATAGGAAAGGCTTAATTTTCTGAAAGGATTTGTATGTGTAAATAAGTTTCCCCTCCTGCATTTAGGACAGCGCATAGTGAGGATGCTCCACAATAAATTAGGTCTGGGTTTTTTATGAAGGATCATTTGCAGGTTTAATTTTTCATCTTCATTACTTTGTTATAAAGTAAGAGGGCAATTTTTTTTGTCTTAATTCATAACAGGCGCCGGTGGCTCTGCAATTTTTTTTCTTTCTCCTATCTGCTGGCGCCACATTGCATAATATAATCCCATCTGGCCAATTAGACTTTCATGGGTGCCTGTTTCTATAACATCCCCTTTTTCCAAAACATATATCCTGTCTGCATGCATGATGGTACTGAGCCTGTGCGCGATCAAAACGGTTATCTGCTCCTGTTGCGATGAAACTTTTTTGATCGTATTGGTAATTTCTTCTTCGGTGAGTGAATCAAGGGAAGAAGTTGCTTCATCAAATATCAGTAAATGCGGCTTGCGCAGGAGTGCCCTGGCAATAGATAGTCTTTGCTTTTCTCCGCCCGAAATTTTTATGCCGCCTTCACCGATCAGGGTATCGATACCGTTATCAGCGCGGGAAAGCAGGCTGGTGCAGGAAGCCTTTTGTAAAACATCGAGCACGTCGGCATCTGTTGCATCAGGATTTACAAATAATAAATTTTCTTTTATGGAACCTGCAAACAGTTGCGTATCCTGCGTTACAAAGCCGATCTGTGTACGAAGTGTATCGAAATCTATATCTTTTCCATCAATGTTATTGTATAATATTTTTCCTTCAAGTGGTATGTATAATCCCACCAGCAATTTTACCAAAGTTGTTTTGCCCGAACCGGAGGGACCAACAAATGCAATGGTTTCGCCAGTCTTAACATCAAAGCTTATGTTGTTAAGGGCAGGCTGTGTGGCAGACTGATGTTTGAATTTTACATTCACGAACTCCAGCTCTTCAATGGCGCCAAAATGAGTAGGCGTAAGGGGTTTAAGCTCAGGTGCTTTTTTCATGAGCACATCAAAATTATTAAGGGAGGCTTCTGTTTCCCTGTAAGAAATTATGATGTTGCCTATTTCCTGTAAAGGTCCGAAAATAAAAAATGAATAAAAGGTGAGGGTCATAACCTGTCCCGGTGTGATCACATTACCAAATACAAGCATCAATAACATGAACATAATGGATTGCCGTAAAAGGTTTACAAAAGTGCCCTGGATAAAGCTGATGGAGCGTATGCTTTTTACTTTTCTTAATTCGAGGCCAAGGATTTTATAAGTATTATTATTCAGCCTTTTTACTTCCTGCCCCGTAAGTCCGAGACTTTTAACCAGTTCAATATTCCGCAAAGATTCGGTTGTGGAACCCGCTAGGGAAGTGGTTTCTTTTACAATATTTTTTTGTATCACTTTTATTTTCTTGCTGAGGATGCTCGTAAGCAGGGATAATAAAATAATGCCTCCCACAAAAACCGGCATTATAGCCCAATGCAATGAAAATGAATAAACCGTTACCACAATGATCCCTACAAAAAGACCAAATATTATATTGATAAATGAAACGATGAACCTTTCCGTATCTGTTCTCGCTTTTGTAAGTATAGATAATGTTTCACCGCTGCGTTGGTCTTCAAAATCCTGGTAAGGCAATTTCATTGAATGTTGTAAACCTTCGGTAAAAAGTTTGGCGCCGAATTTTTGAACAATAACATTGCTGAAATAATCCTGGAATGCTTTTGCTATTCGCGAGATCATAGCTACGCTGATAAGCAGCCCGAGGTAACCCATTACGCCCCATACAAATTCTGAATGGCTTCTTTCTCTTTCAACAATAAAGTGATGCAGTTTATCTAAATGCCCCACCTGTGTGGGATGGATAGCAAATTTATCATATAGCTTACCAAAGATCAGTGGATCCAGCATTGAAAAAATCTGGTTCACTGCAGCAAGTCCTAATGCCAACGCTACAAGCCAGCGATACGGCCTTAAATACGACATCAATAATTTCATAGAAAAAATTAGAATGCAATTTACGAGAATATAAATTATTGAAAAACAGGTACCAGCATGTTACCCTGCCCATCCTTCCCTGTCCAGGCTGCGATACTGGATGGCCTCAGCAAGATGTTCAACTTTTATTTCATCACTTCCGGCTAAGTCTGCAATGGTTCTGCTAACTTTTAAGATCCTGTCGTACGCTCTTGCAGAAAGATTTAATTTTTCCATGGCCACTTTTAAAAGATTGGAACCAGCCTGAGATATCACGCAAATTTCCTTAAGCATTTTACTGCTCATCTGTGCATTGCAATAAACGCCGGGATTATTTTTATAGCGCTCTGCCTGTTTATCCATGGCCGCAATAACACGTTCTCTTATGCGTTCGCTTTTTTCAAATATTTGCGTTGATGATAATTCTGTAAATGCAACAGGCGTAACCTCTACATGCAGATCGATCCGATCTAAAAGCGGACCGGAAATTTTATTCAGGTATTTCTGAACCGCACCGGGTGGGCAACTGCATTCTTTTTCGGGATGATTGTAAAAACCACAAGGGCATGGATTCATAGATGCAATGAGCATAAAACTTGCAGGAAACTCGAGCGCAACTTTTGCCCGCGAGATGGTAATTTTTCTTTCCTCCATTGGTTGCCGCATAACTTCCAAAACCGTTCTTTTAAATTCGGGTAATTCATCTAAAAATAAAACACCGTTATGCGCCAGTGAAATTTCACCCGGTTGTGGAATGCCTCCGCCACCCACTAAACCAGCATCGGAAATGGTATGGTGCGGTGAACGAAAAGGGCGTTTAGAAATGAGTGTTGCATTTTCGGGAAGCTTGCCCGCCACGCTGTGAATTTTTGTAGTCTCCAGGGCTTCCGGTAAAGTAAGTGGCGGAAGAATTGTAGGCAAACGCTTTGCCAGCATAGTTTTGCCAGCGCCAGGCGGGCCAATTAAAATGGCATTATGCCCGCCTGCAGCCGCTATTTCCAAAGCACGTTTTATATTTTCCTGCCCTTTTACATCACAAAAATCAATTTCATAATCGCTTTGTGCATTTGCAAATTCTTCCCTGGTATTTACAACCGTGGGCGCCAATGAATTTTCATCAATAAAAAAACTGATCACATCTAAAATATGACCCACACCATACACTTGCAAATTATTAACCATGGCAGCCTCGCGTGCATTTTCTTTTGGGAGAATGAGCCCTTTAAAATTTTCTTTTCGTGCCTGGATGGCAATGGGCAAGGCGCCTTTGATAGGCCTAACGGTACCGTCCAGACTAAGTTCTCCCATGATCACATAATCCAAAAGCTTTTCAGGATTTTCTAATTGTTCGGAAGCAGCAAGGGTTCCAATAGCAATTGGCAGATCGAAGGCGGTACCACTTTTCCGTATATCCGCAGGGGCAAGATTTACAACAACTTTTATGCGCGGAAAATGATAACCGTTTGCTTTGATGGCACTTTCCATTCTTTCCATGCTTTCCTTTACTGCATTATCTGCAAGGCCAACAATTGAAGTAAATTTGCCGCTGCTAACATTAACTTCAACAGTAATGGTGATGGCTTCAACTCCATACACTGCACTCCCAAAGGTTTTTACGAGCATGGTTGAAAATAGGTAAATTACCCGCCGATATAGACATTAGCGGGCGAGAAAAACACATCAATTGTAAGGTTGAAAAACAAACCAAATGTTGAAGATCATAATTCGTCCAACAGTTCAATAACTTTTTCTCTTTTTAAAATGAGGTAACCCAGCCGATCGTTACTGATCCCATTCATTAGCTGGTAACTGAATTTCAATTGCTCATCCTCAACAGTTGTTTCAAAATATTTAAATGAGATGTTGGGATATTTTTTCAGGTCTTCCCCGATCTCGTAAAGATGGGTAGAAAGAATAAAGAGGGAATTTTTAATTTTTATCAGCCCTTCAATTACGGTAGCACTGCATTTCATAGCATCCTGCACATTTGTACCTTTAAATAATTCATCTATAAGGATAAGCCATTTCCTGCGGTCATTTATTTTTAAGATCGTATTTTTTATTCTTTGTACTTCATTATAAAAATAACTTTCTCCTTTAGAGATATTATCTACCACATTTATATTACTCAGCATGCCTTCAAACATAGTAAGGTGCATTGATACTGCCGGTACTCCCATTCCAATATGTGCCAGGAAAACTGCAGCGCCAACTGATTTTATGAAGGTGCTTTTGCCTGCCATATTTGCGCCCGTTAAAAAAATAAAATTGCATTTACGGTTCAGCGTTATATCATAAGAAACAGGATCGGGCACTAAAATATGATACAATCCTTTTGCTTGAATTACCGGCTCTTCATCTTTGCTAAACACGGGAAAATGAAGGTCATACTTTTCCATTGCCAGTGCCATACTGTACCAGGCATCAAGCTGATTATAGATCTCCATCAATTCAAATACATTCTGCTTATAATAATTACGAATAAAATTTGCAAGCCGCAACATATCGATCATAGTAAGATCATCATTCTTTTCTTTTTTAAAAACGATTTTCAGTTGCTCTTTATTCAATATGGAATCAGCACTTTGTAATATTTTTTTTAAAGAAGCAGGACAGCTGTCATCTAAAAAAATATCAATGATCTTCTTCATCCCTTTTAAAAAATCAAAAGCATGGCCTGTTGAATATTTTACCAGTGAAAAATCAGCCCCATGAAATATTTTATATGAATAGGCGGAAGTGGCCGTGGCATAGGACGGTAATGCATCAATACCCGTTTCGTAAAATTTATGAATAACCATGATTGTGCCGTTACTGATCATCCCTGGCCAGAGCTCTTTTTTTTGCCCGATGATTTGGATCGTTTGCTGAACCGCATTTATTTCATCAACGGTGTTAAGTGGCCTGCTGAATTGATAAAACAATCTTTCCATGCCACCGATAGTACGCGTGAAATCCAGTTTATTAAAAATGGAAAATTCTTCTTCATGATTGAAAACGGAAAGGTCGTTCAGTGTTGTTTTGTCTATTTCCATTTTACTGTTACTAAGTTTACCTGTTAAAATGCAATCGCTCTCCTTTTACCGATTCATCCCATTTTCCATCAAAACCTGGACCGGCATACACGCAGTTTCCATTTACAAAAGTATGTGTAACAGATGCAGGAAAAAGTTCATTTTCAAAAGGACTCCAGCCACATTTGTATAAAATATTTTGTTTTGTTACGGTTAATTTTTCATTCATATCAACCATTACCAGGTCGGCATAATAACCTTCGCGGATGTAACCCCTGTCTGCAATGGCGAAACAATCTGCCACAGCGTGACTCATTTTTTCAACAATTTTTTCAAGTGAAATTTTGCCCTCTTTGTGATACCGCAACATTAAGGGAAGTGCATGTTGCACGAGGGGCAGCCCGGAATGTGCTTTTTCATATGGGGGTTGTTTTTCATCCCATAAATGCGGAGCATGATCAGTTGCTATCACATCCAAACGGTCTTCCAGTAAGGCTTTCCACAAAGCGCTTTTATTTGCAGAAGATTTTATTGCGGGGTTACATTTAATAAGATATCCAAGCTTTTCATAATCATCCGCCGTAAAATGCAGATGATGTACGCAAACTTCTGTTGTTATTTTCTTTTGTTTCAGCGGGATATTTTTTTCGAATAATGGTAGTTCTTTTTCAGTTGAGATATGGAGAATATGCAAACGGCTTCCATATTTTTTGGCAAGAGAAACCGCAAATGAAGAAGACCGGTAACATGCTTCATCAGTTCGTATCAAAGGATGATCCGAGGCTTCCAGGTTTTTCTTTTGTTCTTTCATCCGCTGGTAATTTTCGCTGATAATATTTTCATCTTCACAATGGGTGGCAATCAAAAGTTCACTTTCCCTAAAAATTTTATTCAGGGTTTCAGCTTTGTCCACCAGCATATTCCCCGTACTGGATCCCATGAAAATTTTTACGCCGCAAATATTCTTTCTGCTGCTGTTCATTCTTAAAACATCATCCGGATTATTATTGCTTACCCCCATGTAGAATGAATAATTTGCCAGGGCATTTTTTGAAGCGATCGCATATTTTTCTTCCAGCAGTTCTTTGGTCAATGCATTGGGAATGGTGTTTGGCATTTCCATAAAACTCGTGATACCACCTGTTACGGCTGCTTTGCTTTCAGTGCATATGGTGCCTTTTTCTGTTAACCCTGGTTCTCTGAAATGTACCTGGTCATCTATTATTCCGGGTAAAAGCATTTGGCCTTCACCGGGTATCTCGGTTATCTTTTCTTTTGCAGAAACAGATGAGCCGATCTTTTCAATCCTTCCTTTACCGATGAGTACATCTGTAATAAATATTTTCCCTTCATTAACCACCGATATATTTTTAAAAAGATATTTTTGCATACCTTGAAATTATTATCAATTAATCAAATCCAATGCAAATTATCAAAAGCTTAATCAGACTAGCCCTATTTATTTGTCCTGCCTTTACTTTGGCGCAATCTACCTACCTTGACCAGGGTACAAAATCTTACCAGTTTATTGACAGGCTTGAAATAAAACAGCAACAAAATACTGACCTTAATTTTTCGACAATCAAACCTTACAGCCGTAAAGCTATAGTAAGACAGGCTGAATATCTTGATAGTGCCCGCCTTGGTTATGCCGATTCTGTTACAGGGCAGGATAAATACAGGCAATGGACCGATCTTAATCTTACCCGTGTTGATGAATATAACCTGCATAGTTTGCTCATGAACAATTCAGAATGGGTTACAGGGTCCAAAGCAGATTTCGTAAGTGCAAAACCAATATTCAATGCCTTTTATAAAACAAAGGTGAACCTGCTGGAAGTAAATACAAAAGATTTTTTTCTTGCAGTAAATCCCGTACTTCAAATTCAGCAGGCTGTTGAGCCAGGTTATGATCATGCAATATTTTTAAACAGCCGTGGTGTTACTGCACGGGGTATGATAGCAAACAAAATAGGATTTTCCACTTTTGTCACGGATAACCAGGAAAGGGGCCCGCAATTCTTCCAAAGCCGTATCAATGCTTTTCATGCAGTGCCGGGTGTGGGATTTTATAAAAAATTTAAAACTGATGGCGTTGATTATTTTGATGCACGCGGATACATAACTTTCAATGCAACAAAATATATCGATTTCCAGTTTGGATATGATAAAAATTTTATTGGTAACGGGTACCGTAGTTTGTTTTTAAGCGATTATGGAAACAGCAATTTGTTTTTGAAAGTGAATACACGCATATGGAAGCTCAACTATGAAAATTTATTCATGGAACTGATGCCACAGTTCATTAAGAATGGAGATACGTTGCTCGACAGGAAATATGCAGCCATGCACCATCTCAGCATGAATGTTACTAAATGGCTTAATGTAGGATTGTTTGAAGGCGTAATTTTCGGAAGAAGAAACCGGTTCGACTTTCAATATTTGAACCCGATCATTTTTTTACGGCATGTTGAAGGAACTATTGGCAGTCCGGATAATGCTGTTGCAGGCCTTGATTTTAAAGCAAATCTTATTCACCGCATACAATTGTATGGCCAGCTTTTGCTTGATGAATTCCAGTTAAAGCATATCACCAAAAACGATGGCTACTGGGCAAATAAATATGGCTTGCAGGGAGGCTTTAAATACATAGACGCCTTTGGAATAAACAATCTTGATCTGCAACTTGAAACAAACAGGGTACGGCCTTACACCTATTCACACTATGATTCAGTTGCAAACTATACCCACTACAACCAGCCGCTTGCACATCCGCTCGGTGCTAATTTCCAGGAATATATAGGGATTGCAAAATACCAGCCCGCTCCTAAGTGGTACATAAATGCAAGGGCCATATATTATAAGCAGGGACTAGATTCGGCTGGTGTAAATTTTGGCAGCGACCCACTGGAAAATTATCAAACAAGGCCACGGGATTATGGATTTAAGATAGGAAGTGGAAGCGAAGCCACCTGCATAAATACTACTTTGCAAATTGCATACGAACTTAGAGAAAATCTTTTTATAGAGACCTCTATTTTATACCGCAATTTTAAAATAAATGGTGTTGCCGGTGTTAGCAATACCAGCCTCGTAACATTTGGGATTCGTTGGAATGTTTTTAAGAGAGAATACGATTATTAAAAAGGGAATTATTCAACTGTGAGGGAGAAGGTGATCATTTTGGAATTGATCTTGTCAATCACATTTGAGTACCTGAGGTTCTCATCGCGGCTGTGCAGGTTTACCAAACCCGAGCTTACTTTAATTTCTGGCGTTAACACAAATACCGGGAAATAAAAATGAAAGCCCACACCAAGCTCGGCACTAAAGTCACTCTTTTTTAATTTGATGAGTTCTTCAGCTTTTTTTGCACCGGCATTGCTTGCCAAGTCGTAATCAAATTTTACCCCGCCAATTGTATACACTTTAAAATTATTAATTCTGTCACTGCTAAATTTCAGGTGTACGGGGAAACTAACCGTTATGGATTGAATAGATTTTTTGATGGTTGGTGCATCACCAAAATTTTCTGTATAAAGAAATGATTTTTCACTGAAGGTAAGATCGGCCGGGTGCAGCCGGAGGTCCCAATGTTCGCCGAGGCGAATATTAACCAACAGGGCCAGGTTCAAACCAGGGCTATTGATGCTTTCAACATCCATTATCGTATCCCTTTGCAAAAATTCGGGATGATGCGTGAATGAAAAATGTGAATAGTTTACGCCAAGGTTAATGCCAAAATGATATGGTTTATCATCATGGTCCGGTTGGTTAACAACATTGTTGAGTTGTCCAAAACTACTGGTGCCATAAAAAATTATCCCGGTAAAAAGGATAGCTATTTTTCTCCGCAATAAATACTGCATATTCCTAAACTCAGTGGTTTGCATGAAGTGTTTTTATATCCCAGCTTATTTAATATTTCAACAAATATTTTTCTCTCTGGAAATTTTTGTACCGAATCATTAAGGTATTGATAAGCGCTATTATTCTTAGAAAAAAGCCTGCCAACTTTTGGAGCAAGTACAGAAAGATAAAAGTTATATAATTGTTTGATGAGGGGTAAAGAAGGGCGTGTAAACTCCAATACCACCAGCTTTCCACCAGGTTTTAATACCCTTAATATTTCTTGTAATCCTTTCTCCAGGTTCTCAAAATTACGCACACCAAATGCCACCGTTACCGCATCAAACGAGTTCTTTTCAAAAAATATTGTTTCACTGTCCCCTTTTAACAAGACGATTTTTTTTTGGAGATCCAGTTTTTCAACCTTTTTCTTTCCAATATCCAGCATTCCTTCACTAATATCAATCCCGGTGATCTTTACAGGGCCAAGCATTTTACTTGCCAGTATAGCCATATCAGCGGTACCGGTTGCCACATCCAGCATTTCTTTGGGATGCACCTTTTTAAGTTCTTTAATGGCTTTTTTTCTCCACCAAACATCTATTCCTGCGCTTAGGAAATGATTTAGAAAATCATACCTGAACGCGATCTTATCAAACATTTGTTCTACCTGTTGTTTCTTGCTGTCAGGTGAATTTATTAGAGGAACAATTGCATCATGTTTGTACAATGACATATGCCGCAAAGATAGTTTCCGGCTTCCAGTTTATGTTTTCAAAAATTTTTGTTTTGCCGGATTTAACAATTTATCATTGAGGACAATCTTCTCATATCAAAAGGCATTGAATACATTAGTAGTTTTCTAATCTTTAAATTGGCTCATTAAATTGGAGAGGATTGTAATTTGCATTATGATAATAAAAACAGCAAGCTATCTTATCAGTAGTCCTGATTTTACCAAGTGTCCTGTGGCCGACAGGCCGGAGTATGCATTTATCGGGAGAAGCAATGTTGGAAAATCTTCTCTCATTAATATGCTGTGTAATAATGAAAAACTTGCTAAAACTTCCAATTCACCTGGCAAAACGCAAATGATAAATCATTTTGTCATCGAATCATCCTCAACCGATCCGGGTGCAGGCAATGTTGCAGATGCGGGCCGGAAGGCACGAAGAAACACCGGGCGGTTATGGTATTTGGTTGACCTGCCGGGTTATGGATTTGCAAAAATTTCTCAAAGCAGCAGGAGAAGATGGGAGCAGATGATAGAAAATTATCTTCGCAAAAGAACCAACCTTGTTAATGTTTTTATTTTGATAGATGCACGGCATTCGCCTCAAAAAATTGACCTTGCTTTTCTGGAACAATTAAAAAAATGGGAAATTCCCTTCACTTTGATCTTTACCAAATCCGATAAAGAAACCCAGGCTATTGTAAGTAAAAATGTAAGATCGTTCCTGGCAGCCATGAGAAAAACGTGGCAGTTTTTGCCGCAGCATTTTGTTACCAGCTCATTAAAAAAAACAGGGAGGGATAAGATCCTGTCATTGATACAGGAAATGAATACAGCTTACGAAAACTGATTATACCGTGCTTCGGGTATATTTTTTTGAAAGTATTTTAAGAGATTAGCAAAAATTTTACAATGAAAGCTGCCCTTACTTTTATCATCATTTTATCTTCATTTTGTTCTATGGCGTAAACTAAAAGCCGGGAACTGCATGATGATGCGGGTGATAAATTAGCAAAAATGCATAAGGAAATGGATAGCTCCAGGAAAGCACTCGACAGTTTAATGAAGGATACAAATATTGATTTTCTGAAATCTACTTATTCAAAGCAGGATTCGCTGGAACAGTAAAGGAACGATCGCAACCTCGATGCGTTTGTGTTGATGCAAAAAGAGCAACAGGATAAACAAAAGCGGGCAATGTGGATACGGCTCGCACTGGGAGTATTCTTTTTAGGTGTGCTGATATTTGGCATGCTGAGGAAAAGAAAAACGAAAATCAAACAGTAAGTTAGTTAACTACTTTGTTTGCACAGCTGCTGCTGGCAAAGGCTTCCGGCTTGGCTTTGAATGCAAAACCCATTCCCAGGATATATCCCATTGCTTCCCGCAAGGCTTCATTGCTTTTAAAATGCGGATTGGTATTGATGTCGGCATGCACTTCCATGTCAACATCATACAATGTAAAAAGATCACATAATTCATAAGCGATCTCAATGCTTTTGGCAACTTCTACCAGCATGCGTTCCTTGATGCTGTAAACCAGTTTTGTTTTTTCGTTATGTATGAACATGAAGCCGCCACGACCTTCCCTTAAGAATACAATAACAGTGGCAAATTCTGTTTCAATGCCTTTTACCTGGCTATCCGTACCAATGCAAACTTTTAATTTGTAACCTGCGTCTGTTTCTTTTTGAATGGCTGTTTCCACCGCATTTTTAATGGGTAGTTCTATGGGGTCACCGTTAAATTTTCTCCAGAGCATATTAAGAAGGTTTTTTAAAGTTACCGAAAAACCCAATACAGTCCGGTATATTAATAAAAATTAAAAATGCCATAACCTTTCTTTATTCGAGGTGTTGCCTTGATCAATAAACAGAGGAAAGGTAAACTTTAAACAATAGTACTAACGTATACGCATACACGTAAAATAATATACATAAAAAAAAGGGCCAGCCCCTAACGCTGACCCTTACTTACACATGAATCTACCTTACTGTTTTACAATTCTTTCTGTTGCTTTCGCGGTATTTCCAACCATTTGGATGAGGTACATACCGTTAGGGACATTATTTATATTGATACGGTTAACGCCTGCATTATTATTTCCTTTCATAATGATCCGGCCACTCATGTCAGCAAGAAGGAACTGGTAATCCTCTGAAGCATTTACCACTATTGCATCATGAACGAGTGTTGATACAGTAAATGGTTTTACCACTAAGGCTGCTGATCTTAAAACGATCACATTAGAGTAAACTGTTTGATCTATTACCGATGTTACTTTCAGGCGATAAAATACATTTCCTGTTGTAAATGGATTATATAAGAAATTCTTTGCACTGGCAGCCACATTGGTAAGACTTTTAAAATTGGTACCATCAGCAGATGATTGTATTTCGATAGTCTTTATAGGATCATCCGAAATGATATTCCAGCTTAAATTGTGTTTATCATTTTCGATCTTACCAGATAAGGCAACATCTTTAATAGGAAGTATACCGCTGGCGAATGTGCCATTGATCGTGTAAGAACCCAAACTTCCATAATCACTGATGTTGGCATTACCAGTGCCATCAAGTACAATATAATATGTACCTGCGGTTAATGCGGTATCAATGGTTGCACTTAATAGTGTGGCAGGATTGTAAGTATTTATCGTTTGTTTTGCCGCATTCAATAACGTTAACTTTATATCAAGGTCTGCCCCATCATCATTTATTCCAACCGAATATGGTGAAGCATTCAAATGAAGTGTACCATTTTGAGGTAAAACAATTTTAAATGCATCTTTATCGGTTGTAGTTGTTATCAACCCGGAAACATTAAATGCCTGGTTTGTAATGGTAATTAATGCCGGGTTAGTATTAGGATCATCACTATAATCATCGGGCCTGTATGTAAATCCATTATTACTTGTTATTATAGAAAGATTATCCTGGTTTGATGCACAGCCATTTGGTGTAGGACCATTGTTCCAGCCCGAGAAATTTTTATAATAGCTGTTCCCCATGATCGGCGCCCAGCCTATTTCTCCTGTACCATAACCATCGTTATAGGTAGTTATAAAAGTGCAGTTAGCATCATACTTAGCCTGGTGTGATAGTCCAACGGTATGGCCTGCTTCGTGGCTGCAGCATTCGCCTACATATTTTGTATTGTAAGCCAGCTTATCAACAAAAACAAAACCTGGTGTATCATCACCCCACTTAAATGAACCGGTATAAGAAATACCACCCACATTAGGATACCATGCGCTGGTGGTAGTTACAACTATTCTTATCCTTGATGTTAATGGCGCAGCCAGAAACACGGTTGAATCTGTTGTGATATTAATATTGAACGGGCGGTAATCTTCTGAAACCCGGTTAAAAACTTCTGTTATTTGTGTATCATTAAAACTTGAAGCCGCACAGTTTAAAGGTGCACCTCCATTCCATGAACTGGATACTACACGATGCCCATCGAAGTCAAGAAATATGGTAGCACGTGCAGAAGGAAAGCTACTTAGCTTTGGTAAGGCTATGGCGTTTAGTGAGATAAATAAAACCCACAACACCACGAGGGTAAAGGATTTTTTCATACTATTGGATTTTTTTATTGGATATTGGATAAAGCCGTTAAAACAATTCATGATCCTGTAACAGATCGTCCATATTTATTTTATTTAAATAATATTTTCCGTTTCCATCAATTTTCAATTCATACCCATCAGCATATTTTTCATTAATGATCCTGCCAACGTAAGTAATAGAATTATCATCATTGATCCTTTTAGATATGCCAAAAATGGCCCCATCAAAAAGGGAAGATTTAATAACAACATTTTGCAGGTTGCTGTATCGTTGCAGGGAAGATAAAACCGTTCCTGTAAAAGATAAGTTGCCTGTAAATGCTACCTGGATAGGGTTACCGGCTGCTGTTGTAAAAATTTTGTCTAATTCTGTTTGCACACAACTGATAGTAGGTGCAAAGGCATCGAACAGATGCGGTTTTGGAGTTTGGTTTTGTGCCTTGCTATTTAAAAAAGACATAAGCAATGCAAACAGTACAAATCCTTTTGTAAAGAATTTCATAGTTTGGAATTTTTGGTTATTCGGATTTCTGGACAGATTATAAACGACCCGAATAAAAAAAAATTATGTGCTTAGTAGTTTTCGGTGCAAAAAGCGTAAAAGTACTCTTAGTACTGGCCGGTGCTTAATAATACGAGTGTACACGCTTCCATTGTTTTAATACCTTCTTTATTAGCGAGTTTGATGAGTTCATCATTTTCTGCACCCGGATTAAATATGATACGCTTAGGATGGAGTGAAAGAATATAATTATAATATTGTTTCTGATTAGCAGGATTTAAATAAAGGGTTACTGTATCAACGTTTTCAATTGGCTTAGCCTCCGTTTCAATTTCAACTTTGGCGATCTCTCCTTTTCTTTTTCCGATAGCCACAACAGGATGGCCAAATGTGGTAAGTTTATTCACGGCTAAAAAACTGTAACGGGCAGGATTTACAGATGCGCCAAAAACAACCGTTTTTTTCTTTTCCATGTTATCATTAATTCAAAAACCTTGCCTTTAATTCGGGGGTGGGTATCATGCAAACATCCTGTTTGCCAAACCATTTATAACGGTTGCGGGCGATCCAGTTATACATTCCATCCCTGATAAATTTTGGAACAATTATAAAGGCATATAATAAAGGCCAGCCACCTTTTAATTTCTTCGCTACGCGCAATGCGCCGTCGGATCTTGTGTAGGCCTTTCCGTTTTCGATCAATACAAATGAATCCAGATCCATTGATGAAAGCTGGTGTTCGGTCAGGCGTTTTTGGCCTTCATCAGACTGCAAAGAAGCGAAGCTGAACAATTTTTTTTTATCCCTGGCGATAACAAATTTTACAGCGCTGTTGCACAAATTGCAAACCCCATCAAATAATATAACCGGCCGCTCATTCATTAATGCAAAAATACCGTTTAAAAAGGTTTCCCGTGGGTTGACTTTATAAGATGTTTTATGAGATAAGGAAAATGTTTGATTGTTCTTATAAAAAAATTGGTTACCCATTCTTTTCCAAACATACTTTGTATGAACCTTCCATTTCGCAAACGTCTTGCAAACTGCCTGTTCCATTTAAAAGAATACTGAACTTCCATTTGTTCTCTTGTGCATGCATTTTTTAAAAAACTATCTATGGTTTCAAATGCGAATTTACTACCATGAAAAGCCATACTCATTCCATTGCCACACAATGGGGTTATCATTCCGGCTGCATCGCCTATCATCAATACATGATTTTCTATTTGCGATTTTTTTTCAAAGCTTATTTGTGATATGGTTACCGGTGAGCTATATAAAAAAGCAGCTTCAGAAAAGATCTGTTTAAGAAATGGGTTTTGCTGCAGAATATTTTTCTCCATAACAGCAATGGAATTATTGCATGATCTGAGGTTAGTGGCTGTGGTTAAATAACAGAGGCAATATTTATTTTCTTCAATCTTTGAAATTCCGCAATAACCATTTTTAAAATTATGCAAGGCAATTGTTTGCGCCGGGTAGCTGGTTGTTACGTGATATTTTACGCCTATATAATTGTTGAGGCGGGCTGCCTTCTGTTTTAAAAATTTCCTGGACCATTTTACATCAAGGTTACTCCGCTTGCCAAATGTGCCAGCAACAACTTTTGCCTTTACAGAAAGTGCGGTAGTGGAAATGGTAAAAATTTCATTTTCAAATTGTATATCATTTACTTTTGTTTGCTCAAAAATATTGGCCCCATTTAGCCTGGCGATCTTGCAAAGTTCATCATCCAGCAGGTACCTGCTTATGCCAAAACCACCCAGCCCAAGATCACTTTCAATCTTATTACCATTAGGTGACGACACCATTAAATTTTTAATAACCGGCAGGTTCATATTGTGCAAAGGCAAGCCCAGCTGTTCAATGAAATCCCAGCTTTCAAGACTAATATATTCTCCACAAACTTTATGAAACGGGTATTTTTCTTTTTCAAAAAGCGCTACTGAATATCCCGCTTTAGATAGCTGGATAGCCAGTGAAAGCCCTGCCAGGCCGCCTCCTGCAATAACTGCATCATATAATTTATGCTCTGTCATTTAGTACCGTGATCAAATACCGGAATGCCCATTTCCATTCAATTGAATAATTTTTAATGCCAGCTTTTTGCAGGAGGCTGATCCATTCCTTGTTTTTAAATCCCCGCAAAACTGAAAGTGGCGCATCATTTTTTACAAGATAAGATTTAGAGAAAAGCCGGGTGCTGAATTTTATGAAACGGAAGGCGAGAGGATGACGATGCAGATCATTTATAAAAAAACCAAGCCTGGAATTGTCCTGCATCCACAACAACATTTCTAACAGCTGTTCATCGCTAAAATGATGGCAGAAAAGGGAAGAGAAAATAACATCGGGCTTGTTTTTTTTAAAGTCGATCATGCGATAATCAGAAACAATAAAATTTTCATTTGCGATGGGTGTATTTTTGCGGGCAAAGGAAATACAATCAGCATTTATATCGATGCCGATAAGTTTTGTATCAATTTTTTTACTGCAATATTTATAGATCGCATTAAGATTGTCACCGCCTCCGCAACCTATTTCGCATACGGTTATTGATTTCCTGTTCTGTAAAAATTTTTTTATCCCGGAAAGTGTTATGGAATGGCCACCCAGGCAGGTGTTGATGAAATCAAGTTCTGCCATGTTTTGCTGTATGTCGGCAAATGGGATATCGTCACTGTCTAATAATTCTTTTTTGTATGAGCGCCTGGAGTAATCAATCATTGGTTAAGATGAAAGTTTCCATTGTGAGGCCCGGTCCAAATGCCGCCCCGAAAATATTTGCTTTCGCCTTTTTATTTTTTAGCTCATCACTTATCTCTCTTAAAACAAAGAGGATGCTGGGAGAAGACATGTTGCCATAATCTTTTAAAATATTATAAGAATGTTGCAGCGATTCAGCCGGCAGATCAATACTTTTTTGAATGGCGGTCAATATCTTTTTACCGCCAGGGTGGATGCACCAATGTGAAATATCTTCCTTTTCCAATTTTGCATTTTCTAATGCATGCTCGGTTAACGTGTTAAAATCTTCTTCTATAAGATCTGGTATATAGCCTGATAAGGTCATTAAAAAGCCTGAGGAAGATAATCCCCAACTCATATCTTTTTTCCCTTTAAAAGAAACTTCGGAATAAAAATTCTTTATGTGCAAACCATCAAACGGGCTGTCATCATGTGTAACCAGTACAGCAGCTGAACCATCACCAAAAAGCAGGCTTGATGCAATATTATCCATCGAATTTTTTTGCTGAAAATGTAACGTGCATAATTCAGTGCATACTACTAGAATTTTAGCATCTTTATTTTCACGGGCAAATGCATCAGCCAGCTTTAATGCATGAATGGCTGCATAACAACCCATAAAATTTACCGAGGTCCTGAAAATATTTGAGGAAAGATCCAGCGCTTCCATAATTTGAAGATCAAGGCCAGGTGCACTCAAGCCCGTACAGGTAACCGTTATGAGATGTGTTATTTCACTTTTATCTATTTTTTCAGTGATGCAATTTTCAATAGCATTTACTGAAAGGGCAGGTGCTGTATCATTAAACCATTTCATCCTAAGTTCAAGGTTGGGAAAGGGTTCAAGATTTTCTGTGGCAGGATAAAACTCCCAGTCATTGGCAGAGCGGCCGTAATCGGGCAAAACAGAATAGCGTGTATCTATGGCACTTTGATGATAAAGGAATTTTAATTTTCTTTTATCCACCTCGTTCATTGCATACACATTTTGCATGAAGGTTAAAATATCTTCCTGTTTATGTTTGTATTGCGGTACTGCGGTTGCTATCGAAACAATCTTACTCAAATTACATATAATATTAACAAGGTTATAAATCCCAGGTTGGTGCAAACTGATGCCAGCAAATTCATTCGCATCGTGTTTTTAAAATTGGCTTCATTTTTATCTTTTAATACTTTGCTGAACCATATAAAAAAATATACGAGCACAGGCAGCATAAAGATTTGTAAAATGTAAAAGCGATTCCATTCAAGATTTAAAAAAAATTGCCAGGCGATCATGCAAAAAGCTAAGGCATATATAATGCCAGTAAAGATAAAAGTGCCTTTATATCCCAATTTATAACTGATCGTTCGCACACCATCCTTAACATCTTCATTGTGCTGGTAAATTTGCGTAAGCGGGTAAAAACCACCGATAAGCAAACTGGAAGCAATTGTAGCTATCCATGGTACATTTAATGTATGGTGAATATCCGTTTCATTGTAAACTAAAAAAAAAGTTACTGCTCCCTGGAATATCACCACTGTCAAGTAGCCAATTAACCAGTATTTTTTTAACCTTATTTTTCTATAACTATAGGCACGGGATGCCAGTATGTATAAAAAGATCCCGACTGCGAATATCCAGCTCATACATATACTAATCGTAACGGCAGCGATATCCATTATCACCGTTGTGTAAAATAATTGTTTGGTAGGCTGCAGCGGTTTTTTTAAACCACCAATACTGCTGGTATCCCTGTCCATATAGCTGTTGTAACCGTTGCTGGCCGGGTAAACGAGAACATGAAGCACAAGAAAGACCAGGATAGCATCCCAAGTATTTATTTTATTTACCTGGCTTAAGGCAAACCAGTACACAGGCATTAAAAAGAAAGAGAAATGAAACCTTAGTAATTGTAACGTGGAGCGGAGTGTTTTATTCACTGCTAAATTTTGATCAGATTATTTCTTACCTGCCAGGTGGAAATCAAGGAATTATTTAAGATTATGCTTTACATCTAACAGGAAAAAATTTGACCGGGCATTTCAATGCACACTCAGACAAGCATCGTGACCGGGTTTTCCAAAAACTTTTTTACAGTCTGCAGGAATGCGGCTCCCACAGCTCCATCAACACTCCTGTGATCACAACTTAAAGTGATCTTCATAAC
>JACDBU010000156.1 GCA_013694745.1 Chitinophagaceae bacterium | reverse complement strand
CCGGCCATCAACAAATTGCACCGGTAATGCTTTTATTGATGAAGAAGTGCTTGCGCTTGCCGGTATTACGGATCTTGAAAAATATTCTGTTGTGCCTGGAGGGAGATTATATACTGATTTGTTTTTATGATGACCATTAATCTTATTCACGCAAAGAAGCAAAGAAAAATAAAGGCGCAATAGAAATTAATATTTTGCGCCTCTGCTCCCTTTGCTTCTTTGAGTTAAAATAAATCATCTTAACACATCCGCCGGTACAGGCTTTTCGAGCAAATATTTATAAATGAATTTTGTTTTCAAATTTTGAAAATGCAATCCTTTATTGCCACCCCAACCGTGCCGGCCACCCGGATAGATCATAAATTCAAAATCTTTTTTTGCATCTTCCAGTTGGCTTATCAATCTTAAACTATTTTGAATATGCACATTATCATCAATAACTCCATGTACAATCTGCAGCATGCCTTTGTATTTATCAGTATAATTTAGTACTGCACTTGTTTTGTAACCTTCAGCATTATTTGCCGGAGTGCCCATGTACCTTTCTGTGTAATGCGTATCATAAAAAGTCCAGTCTGTAACACTTCCCCCAGCCATGCCATGCGTAAATACATCAGCATATTTTGTTAGTGCAAGGCAGGTCATATATCCGCCATAGCTAAAGCCTGTAATGCATATTTTTTTTGGATCAGCATAACCTTTATTAATAAGATATTTTACAATTGTAGCATAATCTTTTAATTCCCAATCTCCAAGATCATGATACATATAATTTACGCCTTCTTTACCAAAATGCCCGCTGGCTCTGTGATCCATGGCAATTTGTATCAATCCTTCTTTTGCATACCATTGTTGATTACCATTTAAGTTCCATCTGTCCCAAACAGTTCCTGCATTTGGTCCGCCGTAAATATTTATTATAACCGGGTAGCGCTTTGCAGGATCCATATTTAAAGGCCAGGTAACAAGTGAAGGCAGATCATATAATCCATCATCGCTTTTTACTCTTATCAATTCAGTTTTTGCAATGTTGTAATTATTAAATTCAGGGCCTTTTGTATCATACAATTCTTTTATCAGTTTTCCTTTGTTATCGAGCAAAGCCATTTTTGGCGGCGTTGATGCGTTACTGTATGTAGTGATGAAGTAAGCGCCGGAAGGCGACATTTGAATAATATGATTGTAGTCTCCAAAAGTTAATCGCTTAAAATCTTTGCCATTAAATTTTACGCTATAAAAATCTGCCCGTGCGGTATTTTCCCGGCTACGTGCTAAAAAATAAACAGTTTCATTTTTTTCGTCTATCCAGTTAACGTTAGTCACCGTAAATTTCCCCTGTGTTACTGGGTTAATAAGATGCCCGTTCATATCATATAAATACAATTGGTTCCAGCCGGTTTTATCGCTTTCAAGAATAAAACTTTTATTATTTTTTAAGAAGTGCAACCGCTCATAGCCATCTTCCAATTGAACCCAGGTTTTCTGTGTTTCATCGTACACTTCTTTTTTAGCACCTGTAGCAGGATTAACAGAATATAATTTTAAATCATTCTGCAGCCTGTTCATCCATTGTACCCATAAAGCGCTGCCATCGGGCGTCCAGTAAGGCATTCCAAAGTATTGATCATCATGGGTATTAAAATCAGCCCAGGAAATATGGTTATCATTCAAATGGACAATTCCAATTTTTATCTCAGGATTTTTGTCACCAACTTTTGGATAACGTTCTTTTTCTTCAAGCCCATGCTGCCCAGTGCCATCAGTGATTGTGTGCACCGGCACCGGACTATCATCCGTTCTAAAAAAAGCAATGTGCTTACTATCGGGACTCCACCAAAATGTGCGGTAGGTTGATGCACGCCCTAAAATCTCTTCAGTATATACCCAGCTTGCATAACCATTCATTATGCTGTCGTTTCCATCTGTTGTTAATTGAGTTTCTTTTTTATTATTTATATCAAACACAAATAAATTATTATTTCTTGTAAAGGCAACAAGATTATTATCCGGAGAAAGCGTAGGATTAATTTCTTTGTCTTTATTATTGGTGAGCCGTATCTCACTGCCTTTTTCATCAGAAAAGAAAACATCATTATCTTTTAAAAACACATTCTTATTTTTTGGTTCCTGCGGCTTTTTATAATCAGCAGGCATCAAATTTTCTTTACCGGTTTTTATATCAACTGAATAAAGCTTAGCCGCCGAATCAGGATGATTTTTTTTTGTTATCAATACCCTGTCATCTTTATCCCAGCTTACTGCAGGTACCGGAAATGTGATAGCAGGCATTTTACCTTTCAGCATTTGTTCCTGTGTAAGGTCTTTTTTTTGCGCTAAGGATGATAGGGAAAGAATAATGGAAGAAATACTGAAAAATGCATTTTTGAAAAAAGAATATTTCATGGAAACATGTTTAAATTAAAGGGAAAGTTACTGTTTTTGAAAGATATTCTTTTGATGGAATGATGGGTAGAGATAACGGGAATATTATTTACCCAATAAGCCTGATTGAGAGGAAAATGATGATACCAATACTTACAGGAAGCAGTGTTTTTAATTATTTTTTAGCATGTTCTTCTTCCATTTTCTCAGGGCGCATTTGTGGAAACAAAAGAACATCCTGTATGGAAGGAGAGTTTGTTAGAAGCATACACAGTCTGTCAATACCAAAACCAATACCGCTGGTTGGCGGCATACCATATTCCAGTGCCCGTAAAAAATCATGATCAATAAACATTGCTTCATCATCGCCACGTTCCATAAGTTTTGTCTGTTCTTCAAAACGCTGGCGCTGTTCAATGGGGTCATTTAATTCAGTATATGCATTGGCAATTTCTTTTCCATTTATTATCAACTCAAAACGCTCTACCAGTCCGGGTTTACTGCGATGCTTTTTTGTGAGGGGGCTCATTTCCACCGGGTAATCAATAATAAATGTTGGCTGAATATATTGGTGCTCACATTTTTCACTAAAAATTTCATCCACAAGTTTTCCTTTTCCCATACTTTTATCTGCGTGTATGCCTAACCGTGAGCATGCATCCCGTAAACCATCTTCATCCATTTCAGCAATATCAATACCTGTATGCTCTTTTATTGCCTCGTACATGGTTATGCGCTTGTACGGCGCTTTAAAATCAATCCGATGGCTATTGGATTCATTTTCTGCTGATAAAACTTTTGTTGATCCATTAGTTGCAATTGCCGTTTTTTCCAAAAGCTGTTCTGTTGTTTCCATCATCCACAAATAATCTTTGTAAGCCACATAAAATTCCAGCACGGTAAACTCAGGATTGTGTGTGCGGTCCATGCCTTCATTTCTAAAATTCCGGCTAAATTCATACACCCAATCAAAGCCTCCAACTATTAATCTTTTTAAATACAATTCATTTGCTATACGCAGATAAAAAGGAACATCCAATGCATTGTGATGAGTGGTGAAAGGCCGTGCTGCTGCGCCTCCCGGGATGTTCTGCAATACAGGAGTATCAACCTCTAAGGCACCTTTTTCATTTAAAAATTCACGGATTGCATTTATCATTTTTGTGCGCTTGATAAATGTTTCTTTTACTTGAGGGTTTACAATAAGATCTGCATAGCGCTGCCGGTAACGAAATTCAGGATCTGTTACTTCATCAAAAGTTTCTCCATCTTTTTCTTTTACAATTGGTAGTGGCTGCAATGCTTTTGTAAGAATAGAAAACTCTTTTACATGGATAGATGTTTCACCCGTTTTAGTTGTAAATACATAACCTTTTACACCTATGATGTCGCCGATGTCAATCATTTTTTTCCAAACGATATCATACATAGTTTTATCATCACCGGTGCACACATCATCTTTTCTTACATAGATCTGTATTTTGCCAGCACTATCCTGCAACACCGCAAAGCTTGCTTTACCCATGTCACGTACGCTCATAACCCTGCCGGCGAGGCAAACATCAACGGGTTGATTGGTTGATTGGTTGATTAGTTGATTGGGAGATTCTGTCCAGTTTTTTTTTATGTCAACAGAATAATGGGAAACAGGATATAATGCGGCGGGATAAGCATCAATGCCCAATTTATTAAGCTCTGCTAATTTTTCTCTTCTTATGATCTGTTGCTCTGAAAGATGTTGTGTGCTCATTTTTTTATTTATGCCAAACTATAAAATATTTTGCAAAGGTAACTTACCCAATGCAGATCAGCAAAGGACTACAGCTATTGAAGATGCCGGCTATTGCGGGTTTAGAAAAGAAGGTTTGAATTTAAAGAGCTGAATAAAGATATAGAGTACAAGAGTGCGACGCCAATGCAGATGCACATAGGTTTGCAGCCCGGTTCAAAAAAAATTTTAAAAAAAAGGTTTTTGAAATAACAGATTATGAACGATAATTTTTGATAGCAATTGTTTTAATGATTAAAAAATTTTTCGGCTGCATTTATTCCGTTATCAT
>JACDBU010000137.1 GCA_013694745.1 Chitinophagaceae bacterium | reverse complement strand
GTTCAAAATCATGCATTAAAGGAATGTTTACTTTAGCAGTAATCAAACAATATGGCTAAAATAAAGACTGGATTTTTTTGTCAGAACTGCGGCTATGAAAGTGCGAAGTGGGTAGGTAAATGTCCATCATGTAACCAATGGAATTGTTTTGTTGAAGAAGTGATCCAAAAAGGGACTGATAAAAAACAAAATGAATGGAAAGAATTTAGCGGCACTTCAAAAGATCTGAAAATCATTTCTCTTGCCGGCATAATAAGCGGTGAAGAAAAAAGGATCATCACAAAAGATGCCGAACTAAACCGTGTGCTTGGAGGAGGAATTGTGCCGGGCAGCATCGTGCTTATAGCAGGCGAACCAGGCATTGGAAAGTCAACTTTGTTTTTGCAAGATGCATTGCATTTAAAAGAAACTACCACACTTTATATAAGTGGTGAAGAAAGCGAACAACAAATAAAAATGCGTGCCGACCGGCTGAATATTCAAAATGAAAATTTTTACCTGCTAACCGAAACCAGTACTGCTACCATCTTCCAGGAAATAAAAAAATTAAAACCCGAACTGGTAATCGTAGATTCCATTCAAACACTGCATTCCCCGTTTGTTGAATCTTCTCCGGGCAGTGTTTCGCAGATAAGGGAATGCGCCGCCGAGTTTCAGCGGTATGCAAAAGAAACAAACACACCCGTCTTTTTAATCGGCCACATAACCAAAGATGGTAGTATTGCGGGTCCTAAGATCCTGGAACATATGGTTGATACGGTGCTGCAATTTGAAGGAGACAGGAATTATGCTTACCGGATTTTGCGGACTTTAAAAAACAGGTTTGGCTCAACATCTGAATTGGGTATTTATGAAATGAGCAACGAGGGTATGCGGGAAGTAAGCAACCCTTCCGAAATACTCATCACTCAAAAAGAAGACCAGTTAAGTGGTGTGGCCATAGCTGCAACCATTGAAGGTATCCGCCCTTTATTAATAGAAGTGCAGGCATTGGTTACACAAAGTGTTTACGGCACACCTCAGCGAACCAATACCGGTTTTGATTTGAGAAGGCTGCAATTATTATTAGCCGTACTGGAAAAAAGAGGCGGTTTTCATTTTGGCGTTAAAGACGTTTTTATAAATATCGCAGGTGGCTTAAAAGTAGAAGACCCAAGTATTGACCTCGCCGTTTTAAGCGCATTGTTGTCTTCCTATGAAGATGTTTCATTGCCTTTGCACATTTGCTTTGCGGGTGAAGTTGGCCTTAGTGGTGAAATAAGAGCTGTGAACCGGATAGATCAGCGAATTGCAGAAGCAGAAAAATTAGGATTCGAAAAGATCATCGTTAGTAAATACAATAACAAAGGTTTAAACACCAAAAAAAATAATATCGAAGTGGTAGCTTTAGGAAAAGTCGAAGAATTGTACCAATATCTGTTTTGAGAATGAAAATAAAAACAGCTTTCTTTTCCGGCCTTACCAATTTATTTTACCCGCACACGTGCGCCGGCTGTGGAAGCGATCTTGTACAACACGATAATTTTCTTTGCCTGCATTGCATTAATGAATTACCGCATACTGATTTTGCGTTTCATAAAAACAATCCTGTAGAAAAAATATTCTGGGGCAGGCTGCAATTAATTGCGGCCATGAGTACATTTTATTTTACAAAAGATGCGCTTATACAAACCCTCATTCATTCATTCAAATACAAAGGAGAGAGAAACATCGGGCACTACCTTGGCACCATGATGGGAAACAGCATGCTTATGAGCGGCCGTTTTAATACGATAGATATGATAATTCCCCTGCCCCTGTTTGCTGCAAAAGAACGCCGTCGCGGGTTTAACCAGGCTGCCATTTTGTGTAATGGCATAAGTGAAATAATGAATGTGCATGTTGTTAACCACAACGTGGAACGACGAAAATTTACAGAAACCCAAACAAAAAAACACCGCAATGAAAGATGGGAAAATGTATCAGGCAGCTTCCAGGTTAACAATCCGCAACAACTAAAAGATAAACATATTTTACTGGTAGATGATGTGGTAACTACAGGAGCAACACTGGAAGCCTGCGGTGCAGAAATATTAAAATTTCCAGGCACCCGGCTCAGCATTGCAACACTTGCTTTTGCCACCAAATAATAATTGGTGATTGGTTGTAGTAATTATATTTTTGATTGATGAGCTTAACTAAGATCACCATTTTACTTTTCTCACTGGTAATAATTTTTTGTTCCTGTAAAAAAGATTCTTTTATAACCAGTAAGCAAGCCGGTTTTTCTGTTAGCGCCGACACTTTAACTTTTGATACGGTTTTTACAACAACCGGTTCTATAACCAGGTCTTTCAAGATCTTTAACCCCAATGAACAAAAGCTTCGAATTTCAAAAATTAAGTTGTCGGGCGGGCAGGCATCCGCTTTTAAACTCAATATTGACGGGACTTCTGCCTCAGAAGCCGATAATGTTGATATAGCGGCAAACGATAGTTTGTATGTGTTTGTGCAGGTAAATGTTAATCCCTCCGCCGCTAATCTTCCATTTGTTATACGTGACAGTATTTTGATCAGTTACAATGGTAATGACCGCTATGTGCAGTTGCAGGCTTATGGACAAAATGCAAATTTTTTAAGAAATATAAAACTCAGCGGCAATACAGTTTGGAATAATAATTTACCCTATGTTATACTGGGTGGATTACAATTAGATGTAAATGCAACACTAACCATACAGGCAGGATCAAAGATTTATTTCCATGCAGATGCACCTCTCCTGGTTAACGGAAGTTTGATTATAAATGGCACAAAACCTGCTCCCGTAATATTAACCGGTGACAGGCTGGATCCGGATTACAAAAATTTACCGGCAAGCTGGCCCGGCATTTATTTTCTTTCCGCCAGCAAGGATAATGTTTTAAAATTTGCGGTCATAAAAAATGCATACCAGGCAATCGTTGTGCAGGATGCTTCGGTAAATGCCAATCCAAAATTAAAAATTTCTCAAACGGTTATAGATAATAGTTATGATGCTGGAATCCTGGCATTCAATACAAGTATACAGGCTGACAATTGTTTAATAAGCAACTGTGGCAGCAATTTGATCTTAGCCGCAGGTGGAAATTATCAGTTTACACATTGTACGGTTGCCAGCTATAATAATTTTATCGATCATACGATACCGGTGTTGCAGGTTGCCAATTTTGCCACACAAAATAATCAAACTATTACTGCAAATCTTTCAGCTGTTTTCACCAATTCTATTTTTTGGGGAGAAAGCGGTTTGGTTGATGACGAGGTGGTGGTGAGCAAACAAGGCAATACCATTTTCAATGTAACATTTGATCACGATTTATATAAAGTTGCCCATGATCCTGCAAATATTACTGCCATCGCTGTAATAAAAAACGAGGATCCAATGTTCGACAGCATCAATACAAGCAAACAATATTTTGATTTCCATTTCAATCTGAAACCTTTTTCCCCCGCAATTGATAAAGGCATTGCAACCATATTTCCTAAAGACCTTGACAACCGACCGAGAGCAAATGGGTTACCCGACCTGGGTTGTTATGAAAAGTAACAGTAGCTCCATCGGAGCGTCATATCAGTAGCCCCATTAGAGGCGATATATCAGTAGCCCCATTAGGGGCGATATAGTTTTTTATTGTTTAAGCGTTATTTTTTTTAAGGTTAACTATATACTGCTTAACTTTATCATCCAAAAAAATAATTATGTATAAGATAATTTTGCTCGGTGTTACCATATCAGCTTTTGCTTTTGTTATTCCAAATAATAATATTGTACAACAGGCTTTATCTTTTAAAACAGTTTCAATTCACCAGTTCAAAGTTGATGGACTTGATGGTAACACAATTGATTTTTCGAAATTCAAAGGAAAAAAAATAATGGTGGTTAATACTGCTTCAAAATGTGGGTATACACCACAATATGAATTCCTTGAAAAATTATACAAGCAGTATAGCGATAAAATGGTAATAGTTGGTTTTCCGGCTAATAACTTTGGACAACAGGAGCCTGGTACCAATAGTGATATCAAGGAGTTTTGCACCAAAAATTATGGGGTAACTTTTCCAATGGCGGCAAAGGTTTCGGTAAAGGGTGATGATATTGCGCCGATATATAAATGGCTAACCAGCAAAGATCAGAATGGAGTTATGGATGCTGATATAAAATGGAATTTCACAAAATTCGTGCTTGATGAGAACGGTGTTTTGCTGGCCAAATTCGACAGCAAGGTAGATCCCATGAGTGATGAGATCACAAAGTTTTTTAAATAAATTTATACTGGCATTTTATAAACGATACTTGCGCGCCTCACAAAATTCCCTGTAACATTAATCTTTTTTTTAGTGGTCTTTGAGGTAATAAACGCATAGGCACATTGTAGCATTTACCATTACCTTAGAGTGCACCGGATCATTTTTACACTATGCAATTCAAAGACATCATCGGGCAACAAAAGGTAAAAGAACAGCTCGTTAACCTGGTGCTACAAAACAGGTTAAGTCATGCCCTTTTATTTTTAGGAAAAGAAGGTAGTGGCGCATTGCCACTTGCCATTGCATTTGCGCAATACATAGTTTGCAACGCTGCAAAAGAAATTGAAGCGGCATCAAATTTGTTTTTAGCTGATCCTGCATTAAACGGTCAGCCTTTTTCTGCATCCGATTCCTGCGGCCAGTGCCCTGCCTGCCTGAAGGCCGGTAAAATGGTACATCCTGATATTCATTTCTCTTACCCGGTAATCCCAAGCAAGCCAGGTGATAAACCTAAAAGCACTGATTATATTAAAGATTGGAGAGAATTTTTTTGTAACAATGCTTATGGAAATGTATACGACTGGTTACAGTTCATTGCTGCTGAAAATAAACAGGGCAATATTACCGCTGCAGAAGTGGAAGACATAAATCATAAACTCAATCTAAAAGGATTTGAAAGCCAGTATAAAATATTGATCATGTGGATGCCCGAATTTTTGGGTAACCAGGGTAACAAACTTTTAAAATTAATTGAAGAACCGCCGCCAGATACCTTATTCATTTTTGTAGCCGAGGATGAAAATGCTATACTGCCTACCATTTTATCAAGAACCCAGTTAATCAAGATAGGCCCATTAACCGATACTGAAATAGAAAATGCACTCATAGAAAGGGGGAATGTAAATGAGGTAAAGGCAAAACAAATTGCAGGTGTTTGTTCAGGCAATTACCGCGAATCATTGCAGTTATTACAACACGCAGAAGAAGACTGGCAGGATCTGCTAAGAGAATGGTTGAATGCGATCATCAAAAGCGGGCCGATAGCACAGGTTAAATGGATAGAGGAAATAAGCAGGCTGGGAAGAGAAAAACAAAAGCAATTTCTTCGTTACTTCATTCATTTAATGGAGCAGGCCATACGTTTAAAAGTTTTGGAAAGCAGCCTGGATGCAGGCGCTTCAGTTTTTTTTAATATTTCAGACAAAGAAAAAGATTTTGCGATACGGCTAAACAAATTGTGTAGTCTTGCGGCCCAGGAGGCCATTACGCATGAACTTGATAAGGCTACCCGTTATATTGAACGCAATGCTAACCCCAAAATGCTCTTCCATGCTTTATCTATACGGTTGTATCACATAATTAAAGATAATTCGCTAATTTTGGTTAACTAAGGAAGAGAGATAGGTAAAGTGTTTCTGATTTTTTTTAACCAGCATCAGTACTTTATTCATCTACTGTTGTGTCACTCACTTCAACTTTTACAGCAATAATGAGCATTTTAAATAAAGTTTGCAATCTCAACACCAGCTCAATAATTATATCAGCAGTAAAAATGTTGCATATTAATATGCACAGGAGTTATACAACTGTGCCCGGCTAATACCTGTTTTTGGTAATAGTGATCTAATAAACCGGCGAGTAACATCTTCCTCAGCATTTATTTTTTAATATTATTATTCTACAGAATATGAGTTGCACAAGTTGTAGCACTTCAACAGGCGGTAAACCGGGCGGTTGTAAAAGTAATGGCGGATGCAGTACAGGAGGATGTAACCGGCTGAATGTACATGACTGGCTGGCCAACCTCCCTTTCAGCGATCCTGAAAGCAGTTGCAGGGTGGTGGAAGTATCTTTTAACCAGGGCAGCCGGAAAGATTTTTACCGGAATGCTTCTCTTAACTTATATGAAAAGGGCGAAATAATCGCAGTGGAAGGGGTGAGTGGTTTTGATGTAGGCACCATCAGTTTAACGGGCGAGTTGGTTAGACTTCAGTTAAAAAAACATGGTGTAAAAGAAGATCATCCGGATATCAAAAAAATATTGCGCAGGGCTTCTGATAATGATATTATTAAATGGAAAGAAACGAAAGCCCGTGAACATGAAATTTTAATAAGAAGCAGGGCAATGGCAAGGCAATTGAAGGTAGACCTTAAAATGGCTGAAGTTGAAGTGCAGGCTGATGGCAGGAAAGCAACATTTTTTTATATCGCAGACGACAGGGTGGATTTCAGGGAATTGATAAAAGTATACGCCGGTGAGTTTAAAGTAAAAGTAGAAATGAAGCAGATCGGTGCCCGCCAGGAGGCGGGAAAAGTTGGCGGGATCGGAAGTTGCGGAAGGGAATTATGTTGTGCAACATGGCTCACCGATTTTAAAAGTGTGAATACAAATGCCGCCCGTTATCAGAATTTGAGCATCAATCAAACCAAATTAAGCGGGCAATGCGGCCGACTTAAATGCTGTTTAAATTATGAACTCGATACATATCTTGATGCGCTTCAGCATTTTCCTGAAGGTGCTGAAATGCTGGAAGTAACTAAAGGAAGAGCATTTCTCATTAAGAAAGATATTTTCCGTAACCTTATGTGGTATTCAATGCCAGACAGCACAAAACATTACCCGGTTTCAATTGAAGAAGTAAAGAAAATTCAATTACAAAATAAACAGGGAATAAAACCTGATGCCCTGGAAACGGTAGAAGTGATCAGTGGCAAGCCCAAAGAAGTGGAACCTGAATTTGTAGATGTAGTAGGACAAATCAGTTTGCGTACACTGGAAAGAAATTCGCAAAAACGGAAGGCAAAAGAAAGAGGACAACAAAACAGGAACCAACAGGGACGTGGGCAAAACGATCAGCCGCAAAACAGGCCACAGCATGGCCGTTCGCAACCAAATGGTCCGGTTGCCAGGGGGTCTCAACAAAACAGGCCACAGCAAAATGGCCCGGGAGCAAACCGGCCACAACAAAACAGACCTCAAAACAGGCCTCAAAACAGGCCGTCCCAACCAAGGCCACCACAAAACAAACTTCCAGGGGATACCACGCAATAAATACCAGGAAGAATAAATACATCATGTATTTTTTCTGTATACCTGAACGACTTATTTTATGGATTTAGGACATGCATTTTAAATTACCACATTCTTAATAATTAGGAAGAAAGAATTTTGAAAAATGTCAACACCAGTGGCAAAGCAAACAAATGTTATTATTCTTATTATTGCTGGTGTGCCGGGTGGTTTTAATATTTATCATTCTTATATAATATACAACCTCTAAACATCGCTAATTTTGTCACATGTCAATTGAAGTTTCCAATCTTACAAAATTATATGGCAGGCAAAAAGCGATAGATAATATTTCATTCAAAATTGACAATGCAGAGATAGTTGGTTTTCTTGGTCCGAATGGCGCTGGTAAATCCACCACGATGAAGATCCTTACAGGTTTTTTAGCTGCTGATTCCGGGAACGCGATGGTAGGCGGTTTGGACGTTAGATCGCATTCCATGGAAACAAAAAAAAAGACAGGCTATCTCCCTGAAGGGAACCCGTTATATCATGAAATGTATGTAAAAGAATATTTAAGTTTTATCGCAGATGTGCATCATTTAAAGGATAAAAATCTACACCTAAAAAAGGCCATAGAAATTACCGGGTTAACTCCTGAATCGAAAAAAAAGATAGGGCAATTAAGCAAGGGTTATAAACAGCGGGTAGGCCTGGCTGCTGCATTAATACATGATCCTGAAGTACTGATACTTGATGAGCCAACCAGTGGACTTGATCCAAACCAAATCGTGGAAATAAGGGAGGTGATAAAAAACCTCGGCCAAAATAAAACAGTGCTTTTTTCATCCCATATATTACAGGAAGTAGAAGCGATTTGTGACAGGGTTATTATTATCAACAAAGGAAATATTGTTGCAGATAACAGGCTAAGTGATTTACAAAACAATAAGAAAGACCTGCACATAGTTCTGGTGGAATTTAAAGAGGCCGTTGATATTAATATTATAAATGGAATAAAAGAAGTTGAAAGGGTTGAGCAACTACAAACTACCTATTACAAACTACAAACCAGCAATCCTGAATCAGTTAAAAAGCAATTACTGCAATTGAGTTTGTTACATAACCTCAATATTATTTCTTTGCAAAGTGAAAGCGAAAGCCTGGAAGAAATTTTTAAAAATCTTACCAATTAAAATTATACGATCATTAATATAAAATAAAAAAATGAGTTATATAGCAAGTGTTTTTGCACGACAGATATTAGACAGCAGGGGTAATCCAACGGTTGAGGTGGATGTATTAACCGATAATGAATTATTAGGAAGGGCCGCCGTTCCCTCTGGCGCAAGTACTGGCGTACATGAGGCAGTTGAGCTAAGGGATAATAATAAAAAAGTATATGGGGGAAAAGGTGTGTTGAATGCAGTTAAAAATGTGAATGATTTACTGGCCGACAGGTTAGGTGGATGGGACGTAGCAGATCAAACCGGTATTGATGCAATGATGATCGCCCTGGATGGCAGTGAAAATAAAAGTGAGCTTGGCGCCAATGCTATGCTGGCAGTGAGTATGGCGGTGGCTAAGGCGGCGGCACTGGATGCTAACCTTCCGCTGTACCGTTATATCGGTGGCACCAATGCAAAAATTTTACCCATCCCCATGATGAATATTTTAAATGGCGGAGCGCATGCAGATAACAAAATAGATTTCCAGGAATTTATGGTTATGCCGGTAGGCGCTTCAACTTTTAGCGAAGGCTTGCAATGGGGTGTTGAGATCTTTCATACATTAAAAACAGTGCTAAAGAAAAAAGGATACAGTACAAATGTTGGTGATGAAGGAGGTTTTGCGCCAGATATCCAGAGCAACCAGGAAGCAATTGAAACGGTACTGGCGGCAATAGAAGCGGCAGGATTTAAAACGGGTTCAGAAATTGCCATAGCAATGGATCCGGCAGTAAGCGAAATGTTCGACAGTACCAGTAAATTATACCATTTTCATAAAAGCGATGGTACAAAATTGAGCAGCGAAAAAATGGTAGATTTCTGGCAGAGCTGGGTTGATCAATACCCGATTATTTCAATTGAAGATGGCATGGCTGAAGATGACTGGGATGGCTGGAAGTTACTGACAGAAAGGGTTGGCGAGAAAATACAATTAGTAGGTGATGATCTTTTTGTTACCAATGTATCCAGACTGCAACAGGGAATTGATAAGAAAATTGCCAATGCATTACTGGTAAAAGTTAACCAGATAGGTACACTAACTGAAACTATTAATGCTGTGAGTCTTGCACAAAATAATGGCTATAATACTATTATGAGTCACCGCAGCGGAGAAACAGAAGACACTACCATTGCTGACCTGGCGGTTGCTTTGAATTGCGGACAAATAAAAACCGGCTCCGCCAGCAGGACCGACAGGATCGCAAAATATAACCAGTTGATAAGAATTGAAGAAATGTTGGGAGAAAGTGCGGTATATCCAAAAGGAAAAATTAAATTTGGGAAATAATACACCGCTTGGGTGTAAATTTTAACTCAATGAAATTTTTAAAACAAATCCCTTCCTGGCTTCACAGCAAATATTTAATTGCTGCTGTTGCTTTTATGGTATGGATGTTTTTTATTGACAGGAATGATATTCCTCTGCAATGGAAAAGGATCAATGAATTGAAAAAGCTGCAACAAAGCGAAACAGGCTTAAATAATCAAATATTATCAACCCGGCAGGAACTCGAGTTGCTGAAAACAAATCCCTCAACCCTGGAAAAATATGCCCGTGAAAAGTATATGATGAAAAAAGATAATGAAGATCTTTATATAGTAACAAAAAACAATCCTAATTAGTAATTCGATACAATATCTGTAGTAAATCATCGTTTATTAACCTGGATAAATCTTAAAGCAACCGAATTTGCCTATGCACATCTTTACACCCGAAGATCTGGTACAGTACCTGTATAATGAAACTTCCAGAAAAAAATCTGCTGCCATAGAAGCTGCATTAGAAGCCAACTGGCGTTTAAAAGAAATTTTCGACGTTATTGTAACAGCACATAAAAGGCTGGAAGCTTTTGAGATCTCTCCCCGAAAAAAAGTAATCTCAGAGATCCTGGCACATGCTAAAAAAAGAATGAACGAATTACACACCCGGTAATCGTATTTATCCTATTTTCACTTTCGTAAGTTTCCCGCAAAGAAATATGAGTGCAGAAATTATAGCAGCTTAATTATTCCTTTGCTTTATCTGAACCTGTTTGCAATATCTCCGGCTGATCGTATGACGAGGAAAGAACTTTATTCATATGCCATAGATTATTTTCAAAAACAATACCCGGATGCACAAACTGAATTGATCTATGATAACCCTTTCCGGTTATTGGTGGCCGTTATCTTATCTGCTCAATGCACTGACAAAAGAGTGAATATGACCACCCCCGCTCTTTTTAAAAAATATCCTGACGTTAAAAGCATGAGTTCAGCAGAACCGGGGGAGTTACTTCAATTTATAAAAAGTATTTCATACCCCAATAACAAAACGAAACATTTGATTGGTATGGCAAAATCTATAATGGAAAAGTTTAATGGCGAGATCCCTATGACCGTTGAAGAATTGATCCAACTACCAGGCGTAGGCAGAAAAACGGCTAATGTTATTACCTCGGTCATCGATCTGCAACCTAACATGGCTGTTGATACCCATGTATTTAGGGTTTCCGCACGAATTGGGCTAACAAAGAATGCCAAAACACCTTTAGCTACAGAAAAACAACTTATTAAATACCTACCCGAAGAATATATTTACAAAGCACACCATTGGCTAATTTTACATGGCAGGTATATATGTGTGGCCCGCAAACCCAAGTGCAATGACTGTGGTTTACGGCCGGTTTGCCTTTTTTATAATAAAATAGTACGCCTACAAAATTAATTTAGAAATAAATCGTTTATTTTGTATTATATTTTCAAATAAAACAAGTAACCTACGAGCCAAACCTAAACGTATGATGAAACTGAGGACAGGTATTTTTTTTCTTTTACTATTTTTTTTAGGTAAACAAACAAGTGCCCAGTATTATTATTACAATAATGATTATTATAATAATAACTGGCTGTACGAAGTTGGCGGATCTATAGGCGCAATGAATTCCCTTACTGATTTGGGAGGAAGAAAAGGAATTGGTAAAAGAGGGGTAAAAGATTTCAATATAAAAAATACCAACCTTAGCAGTAGTGCCTACATAGGGGTGATTTATCGCAATGAAATTGCCTTACGCCTCGAAGGATCTTTTGGCCAGGTTAGAGGTTATGACAGCATTCTTGCAAAAGTTGCGAAAACTACTAATGGCCGCTATGAAAGAAACCTGAGCTTCCGCAGTTCCATAACTGAAATTTCAGTAATAGCAGAATTTCACCCCGTATGGATATTTGGTAATTTTAACCAGGATCATTTTCCCCCAGATTTTTCCCCTTATGTTTTAATTGGTTTTGGATATTTTCATTTTAATCCAAAAACAGAATTAAATGGCACCAGCGTTGCACTACAGCCATTGCATACAGAAGGCGAAGGATTTTCTGAATACCCCGACAGGAAAAACTATTCTCTTAATCAAACATGCATTCCTATAGGGATTGGCGTGAAATATGAACTGTCTGCATTCTTCAATGTAAGGGCCGAATTTGTGTCAAGAATTTTGCAAACCGATTATCTTGACGATGTACATAGTCGGTACATCGATCCTGCAGTTTTTGCTAATCACCTTAGCGGTGTCCAGCTTAACCAGGCTTTGATTCTTAACAACCGCTACAGGGGCGGACTTGTTCCCATGAGTAATACCGCACATCCGGGTGGTATAAGGGGTGATCCAAAACAAAATGATAGCTATTTTTCCTTCAATCTTAAAATAGGTCTTGTATTAGGAAGGGAAAAAAGATTTAGAGGATATTAAGAAGTCAAATAATATTATTACAAATCCCGGAGAGATCCGGGATTTTTTATTTTAAAATATAAGTGAATGTGTTAGTGCAGATGCTAATACAGCACAGGCTTCCGGAAGCAACAAATCAATCAGCAATTCAATAGTGACCTCTTTCAATGGCGATAAACTATATTGATCAAAGCATTTTTTTTATCTCCTCCACCAGTTCATGCTTGGTAAGGGGTATTCCCATTATTTTATGATACCCTTTTGCATCAACTAAATATTGATCGCGGATGATCTTTATAAGCTGACCGTTATTGAGTTCAGGAATTAAAACATGCTCAAAGTTTTTTAATATTTCACCCAGGTTTTTAGGAAAAGGGCGAACATAACGGAGATGGGTATGCGAAACTGAATGCCCTTCTGCAAGCAGTTCGGCAACCGCGCTTTTTATGGCGCCATAGGTACTGCCCCACCCTAGTACTAACACTTTGCCTTTATCAGCACCATTGTCCATTTTTTGTTCCGGAATATGTTCTGCGATCTTATCAACTTTCTCCTGCCTTATCTTAACCATCAGTTGATGATTTTCTGAATCGTAGCTAACATTGCCGGTTATATTTTGTTTTTCAAGTCCCCCCACCCTATGTTCTAATCCTGCTGTTCCTGGCACGGCCCACGGGCGCACCAAATTCTCATCCCTTAAATAAGGTTGAAATATTTCTTCATGATGCCCGAGCTCGGTTTTGAAATTCACTTTTATTTCCGGTAGGTCATCACTTTTAGGATACATCCATGGTTCCGCACCGTTGGCAATATAACCATCACTCAAAAAAATTACGGGCGTCATGTGCTGTACTGAAATGCGCACAGCCTCATACACTGCGCTAAAGCAATCGCTGGGGGTTGAGGCGGAAACTATAGGCATTGGGCACTCACCGTTACGCCCATAATATGCCTGTAATAAATCACTTTGTTCAGTTTTAGTAGGCAGTCCTGTTGAAGGTCCGCCGCGTTGTATATTAC
>JACDBU010000136.1 GCA_013694745.1 Chitinophagaceae bacterium | reverse complement strand
CTTCAAACACATCTCTTTTCCGGATAAGCATTGGTTTGCCCCCTTTAAAAAAAACTTCTGCAGGTTTCAATCTGGAATTAAAATTAGAAGACATCTCAAATCCATATGCCCCTGCATTATAAAATACCAACAGGTCGCTCTCCCGGATTTCATTGATCTTCCTGTCCCAGGCAAAAGTATCTGTCTCACAAATATTACCAACAACAGTATAGATGCGTTCAGGCCCATGCGGGTTACTTATGTTTTCAATATGGTGATAAGCCTCGTAGAACATGGGCCGTATAAGATGATTGAAACCGCTGTTAACACCCGCAAACACAGTAGCTGGCGTTTGTTTTATCACATTTGTTTTTACTACAAAATAGCCGGCTTCACTAACCAGGTATTTACCCGGCTCAAACCATACCTGGATCTTTTTACCGGTTTCTTTTTCAAAAGCCTGGAAAGCTTCTTCCACTTTTTCTGCAAGCAGGATAATATCGGTTTCCACATCATTCTCCTGGTAAGGTATTTTAAAACCACTGCCCAGGTCAACAAATTTCAGGTCAGGAAAATGCTTTGCCATTTCAAACATCACTTCCAATCCCTGTAAAAAAACATTTACGTCTTTTATTTCGCTGCCGGTATGCATATGTATTCCTGTCACCTTCAGGTTTGTGGTTTTCACTATTCTTTCGATATGTCTCAGTTGGTGAATGCTTATCCCAAATTTGCTGTCAATATGCCCGGTGGAGATCTTAAAATTTCCACCTGCCATGATGTGTGGATTTAGCCGCACACAAACGGGGTAAGTATTTGAAAACTTATTACCAAACTGTTCAAGTATAGAAATATTATCGATATTGATAGTAACACCAAGCTCTTTAACAGCAAGTATTTCATCAAAATCTACGCAGTTTGGAGTGTATAATATATTTGTTTCATCAAAGCCTGCCATGAGCCCGAGTTTCACTTCATTTATGCTTACACAATCGAGTGATGCACCAAGCTTTTGCACATATTTTAAAATATTAATATTGGTAAGAGCTTTGCATGCATAAAAAAACTTTACATCACTTTTTGTAAATGCATCAGTGAGTTTATTGTATTGCTCCGCTATTTTTTCGGCATGATAGATATAAACCGGGGTACCAAACTCTTCGGCAATTTTTACCAGTTCTTTCTTTGATATTTTTTTTGACATGATGCGAATTTACATCTTTCCAATATTTGATGTATGAGGTGGGGAGCTGTAAAGAGTAAGATAAGGTATCAGCTATTTGAAGATGCTTCAGATTCTATTTCTTCCACGTCAGGAATCTTAGTGGCTTCAATTAATTCTTCCATTAATACTTCTTTTATTTTGGGCAGATCATCCGGGCTATTGATACCAAAATAATCCATAAATGTTTTAGAAGTTATGTACACAAGTGGTTTACCAATTGCCTCTTCTTTTCTGCCGGCGATGGTTATCAATTCTTTTTCAAGTAATTTTTGTACGGCATAATCGCAGTTAACACCCCTGATATTTTCTATTTCAGATTTTGTTACCGGTTGCTTATACGCTATGATGGATAAAGTTTCCAAAGATGCTATGGATAACTTTTTTAAAAATCTTTCACCATTTAACTGGGCGATGGTTTTATGAAATTCTTTTTTTGTAAGAAATTGCCATCCCCCACCTATCTCTCTCATTTCAAATGCATAGAATTCAGAATTATACTTTTCACTGATGGCTGCAATGGCAGATTCAACCTGCTCTTGCGATGCGCGGTCTTCAATGAATGCTAGCGCATTATTAATAAGCTCTACTAGCTCTATTGTGGTTAAAGGCTTATCACTTGCAAATATTAGTGCTTCAATATGTGGTATTATCTGAGAAATTTCCATGCCCGGTCTCCGGAAGGAGAATACTGTTTTTAATTTTCAAAAGTACGTTTTCCTGCACCCGTAAAGGGAAGGGCAATTTACCCCTGTAAAGCGGCGGCACCACTAACAATTTCTGTTAGCTCTGTTGTAATAGCAGCCTGCCTTGCACGGTTATAGCTAATTTTTAAAGACTTCAATAACTCATTTGCATTTTCAGTAGCCTTATCCATTGCAGTCATCCTGGCTCCGTGCTCACTTGCATTGGCATCCAAAATTGCTTTATACAATTGGGTATTTAAAATCTTGGGCATTAACTCTTCTATCAATATATTTTTATCGGGCTCAAAAATAAAATCGGCTTGTTTATTTCCCTCTTTCTTTTCGGTTTTTGGCACTGGTAAAAATTGTTCAACAACAAAGCGTTGTGTGGCAGCATTTTTAAATTCGCTGTAAACCAATTCTACAGCATCTACAGCGCCTGAAGCAAATGCATCCATGGCAAATTTTGCGGCCGTCTGCACTTTTTCAAAACTCAGATCAGTAAAAATATTCCAGTAATGATCTTCTACTTTAAAATTATTTTTTGTAAAATGCTCGTATCCTTTTTTTCCAATAGGCAATATTTGTGCATTGCCTTTTGCACTTTGAGCACTGTATTTTTCGCGGATCGTTTGTTTTGCAAGTTTGATGAGGTTGCTGTTATAACCACCACATAATCCCCTGTCGCTGGTAACAACTATTACCAAAACTTTTTCCACGGGTCTTTGAGATGCCAGTTTAATATTTATATCACCTTCCCCATTACTAACAATATTGCTTAACATTTCCTGCAGTTTCCTGGCGTAAGGACGCATTTGGGTTATGGCATCCTGTGCCCGTCTTAACTTTGCCGCGCTAACCATTTTCATAGCCTTGGTTATTTGCTGTGTACTTTGTACGCTCTTTATCCTGTTTCTAACTTCCTTTAATGCACCACTCATTTTAAATACTTATATTTTATTTTATTGGCCGCAAAGTTAAGTCAATGCTTGTAGAAAACCATACAATACGGATAGGGCACTTTTGTATAAATAAAAGCCTCATTGCTGAGGCTTTGTATTTTTTAGGGGGTTACTAGATTCAAATATTTTTGTAACCAGGATCGTTTTTCCGCGAGGATCAGATTAAGATATCGAACAAACGGGATCAAAACAAATTTAGCGAAAACTATCGGTTTAAGGTGTTTAATAAGGTAAAAAAATGGCTGCAAAAACGTTAAGTTTAGAAAGCTTCAAATATTAGCCATATTTCCATCGAAAATTATTGAATTCCACTTTGAAAACGTATAAACCTAATACATACAAGTATTCATTAAGTTGATCACTAATAGAACGTTTTTAAGAATCCCTTCTTTATAACACAGTTTTTATCTTTCGTATTTTTATTAAAAGAGAAATTACTCCCAAATAACATACGTTATAATTTTTCCAGTGTTTACGATGCTGCCAGTATTTCGTACCTTTGCCCGTTCCAAATAAACCATTTTGGACTGTCATTTTGGCCTCGGAATTTTGCTGCACCATATTTGACAAAGAGTTTAATTCTAATTATAATAAATCGTTATGGCAGGCTTTATTTCAAAATTATTTGGCGGTAATAAAAGTGAAAAAGATGTAAAGGTCATCACACCTTACGTGGCACAAATCAATGATTTTTATGTTCAATACCGGTCATTGACAAATGATGAACTAAGAAAAAAAACAACAGAATTTAAAAAGAGAATACAAGACCACCTGGCTGAGACTGATGCGGCCATTGCTACAAAAAAACAGGAAGCTGAAGAACTAACTGCGCTTGATATAACCGGCAGGGATCATATATACCAGGAAGTAGACAGCATGCGTAAAGACCGTGATAAAGAGATAGAAGTAATATTATTACAAATATTGCCAGAAGCTTTTGCGGTAGTTAAAGAAACAGCACGTCGCTTCAAAGAAAATTCAGAACTGGTTTCTACAGCCACAGAATTGGATAAAGACCTCAGCATTAATAAAAATTATATCAGGATCATTCCATCAACAGACGGAAAAGACGATCAATCTGTATTTCAAAATACCTGGACAGCAGCGGGCGGTGATGTTACCTGGAACATGGTACATTATGATGTTCAGCTGATAGGGGGCATTGTTTTACACCAGGGTAAAATTTCCGAAATGGCCACGGGGGAGGGTAAAACCCTTGTATCTACCCTGCCTGCATATTTAAATGCACTGGCTGGAGAGGGGGTTCACATTGTTACAGTGAATGACTACCTGGCACGCCGGGATAGTGAGTGGAACGGGACAATATTTGAATGGCTCGGACTAACAGTTGATTGTATTGATAAGCACGAACCCAACAGTGATGAACGCAGAAAAGCGTATAACTCGGATATAGTTTATGGCACCAATAATGAATTTGGTTTCGATTACCTGCGTGATAACATGGTGCATTCACCGGATGAAATGGTACAACGCAAACATCACTTTGCCATGGTAGATGAAGTAGATAGTGTTTTGATCGATGATGCAAGAACGCCACTGATCATTTCAGGTCCGGTACCACGAGGCGATCAGCAGGAATTCCTTTCTCTGAAACCAAGGATCGAAAAAATACTGGAAGCGCAGAAAAAAGTAACCAATACTTTTTTGATTGAGGCAAAAAAGAAAATAGCCGAAGGAAACGACGACCCTAAAGATGGGGGCCTGGCCTTAATGCGTGCATGGAGGGGCTTGCCAAAGAATAGTGCGTTGATAAAGTTTTTAAGTGAACCGGGTATAAAAGTGAAACTTCAAAAATCAGAGAATTTTTACCTCGCCGATCAGCAACGCAAAATGCCAGAGGTTGATAAAGAATTATATTTTCATATTGACGAAAAAAATAACCAGGTTGAACTAACCGATAAAGGAATAACCCTCATCACTAAATCAGGGGAGGATCCCGAATTTTTTATTTTACCTGACATAGGTGTGAAGCTTGCCGACATTGAAAAAAGCAATATCTCTGCAGAAGAAAAATTACAGCAAAAGGAAGTGCTGCTGAATGATTATTCCATTAAAGCCGACAGGATACATACTGTTCAGCAATTATTAAAAGCTTATACTTTATTCGATATTGATGTGGAGTACGTAGTGATGGATGGGCAGGTAAAAATTGTTGATGAACAAACCGGTCGTATCCTTGATGGCCGCAGGTATAGTGACGGACTGCACCAGGCAATCGAGGCAAAAGAAAATGTGAAGATCGAAGCGGCTACGCAAACCTATGCCACCATTACCTTGCAGAATTATTTCAGAATGTACCATAAGCTTGCAGGCATGACGGGAACTGCCGAAACGGAAGCAGCAGAATTATGGGACATCTATAAACTGGATGTAGTAACTATTCCTACAAATTTACCGGTAACCAGAAAAGATACACAGGACCTTGTTTATAAAACAAAGAGAGAAAAATACAAAGCGGTAATTGAAGAAGTTGAAAAAATGCGTAGTGAAGGAAGGCCCATCCTGGTGGGAACAACATCTGTTGAAGTGAGTGAATTGCTTAGCAGGATGCTAAAACAAAAAACAATTCCACATAATGTATTGAATGCAAAACAACATGCCAGGGAAGCACAGGTTGTAGCAGAAGCAGGTTATGCGCAAGGTGTAACAATCGCAACGAATATGGCCGGCCGCGGTACGGATATTAAACTGGGACCAACCGTTAAAGATGCAGGCGGACTTGCAATTTTAGGTACTGAACGACATGAAAGCCGGCGGGTAGACAGACAGCTTCGTGGACGTGCGGGCAGGCAGGGAGATCCGGGCACTTCGCAATTTTTTGATTCCCTGGAAGATGATCTTATGCGGATGTTTGGAAGTGATCGTATTGCATCCCTGATGGATAAAATGGGTTACAAGGAAGGGGAAGTTATCCAGCATAGCATGATCTCGAAAAGCATTGAAAGAGCACAGAAAAAAGTGGAAGAAAATAACTTCGGCATAAGAAAAAGATTGCTAGAGTATGATGATGTGATGAACAAGCAGCGAACCGTAATTTATGGTAAGCGTAATCATGCATTGTTTGGAGAGCGGCTTGCGCTTGATCTTGATAATGCATTTTATTCCGTTGCTGAAGGATTGATAAATTCATTTAAAGAAATGAATGATCACGAAGGTTTTAAACTGGCGGCAATTATGAATTTTGGCATAGATACCGCCATCACACACGAAGAACTGGACAAAGGAGATATGCATAGCCTGGCCGACCGTTTATACGAAGAAGCAAAAGCACATTACAATTACAAGGTTGAACAAATGAAATTGCAAACCTTGCCGGTAATAAAAAATATCCGTAAAGAGCAGGGATCGCATATTGAAAATGTGGCCGTGCCTTTCACTGATGGAAAAAAAGCAATACAGGCCCTTGCAAATCTTGATAAAACCATTGAAACAAATGGAGCAGAATTAACGAATGCGCTGGAACGCAACATTACGCTGGCTTTGATAGACGATGCCTGGAAAGAACACCTGAGAGCCATGGACGACCTGCGGCATAGTGTACAAACTGCAGGGTACGAACAAAAAGATCCTTTGGTAATTTATAAAATAGAAGCTTTCAATGCGTTCAAGCAAATGGATGACCAGGTGAATAAAGATATTGTTGGATTTTTATGTCATTGTGGTATTCCTTTAGAGCAAACACAAAACGGCAGGATCAAAGAAGGCCGTGAACAAAAAACAGATATGAGCCGGATGCGCCAGCGCAAAGAAGAATTTGCCACTGCAGGCGGCGACGGACCAGAATATTTATCACAGGAAAATGATTACATCGATCCTTCAGAAACTGTAAAGAGAGAGCCGATAAAAGTAGGACCAAAAGTAGGAAGAAATGATCCCTGCCCATGTGGAAGCGGGAAGAAATTTAAGCAATGCCATGGTAAGGATCAATGAGTAATTAGTAATTAGGAATTAGGAATTAGGAATTTATTAAACTTTTAAAGTGTTTATTATTGCTGTAAGTATTTTTAAAATTTCTTCACAATCTGTAAATAATGATTTAAACATTTTGATATTTATGAAATTGGTATCCTTCAATAATCTCAGCCAGTAAAGTGTTTCTCTGGTTTCCTTATATGAAATATCCATTTTTGCTTTAAAATCTTTTCGTGAAGAACCACCTAAGGCCTCTTCAATATTTGCTCCGATAGAAGTACCTGATTTTAATATTTGAACCGAAAGGTGAAATTCCTTTTTCTCATCTTTTAAATAAATATAAAGTTTGACTATTCTTATCGCAAACTGGTAAGATTTATTTACTATAATATTTTCTTTCACGTAAAAATTTCAATATTAAGTTCGTAAAAAATTCCTAACTGCTAATTATTAATTACTAATTCCTAATTCTTTATTCCATATTTATACTTATACTTCTCAAATAACTGCGTTTGTTTATTGGTAAGATCGATCCGGCGCCCCTGTATAAATGCATAGCGGATGATACTGCTTTTCATATCTAAAATATCGCCATCGCTTACTACAATATTAGCATCTTTGCCTGCTTCCAGTGAACCCGTAATATCTGAAATTCCCAAAATTTTTGCAGCATCCAGGGTAATCGATGATAAGGCTTCTTCTTTCGTTAATCCATATGCAACGGCAGTTCCGGCATTGAACATTACATTTCTGCCCCGTGTATTCTCATCTTTATCACTGATGGCGAAAAGCACACCCGCCTTTTTTAAAATGGCCGGAGTTTTAAATGGCTGATCAACATCATCATCGGTGGTAAGCGGCAGGGCATGCAATTCATCAAGGATCACCGAAATATTATTTTGCTTTAATAAAGATGATATCTGCCAACTATCATTACCACCAACGATCACTACCTCAAAACCAAATTCATTTTCAAAATCGATTGCCAGCAACATTTCTTTAATGGCATTACAGTGCACAAACAATTTTTGTTTTTTATCAAACAAACTTTTTGTTGCTTCAAATTTTAAATTTATTTCCCTGTGTGATGATTCATTCAAATAGGCTTTTGCTTCGCGAAAGAACATCTTTACTTTCTCCACCTGGTCTAAGGCACGCTTCACCGGATCAACCTGGAGTGTTGCGGAAAAAGCAAACCGGTTTGTGCGGGTAACAATGGAAGGCATATTAAAATGCATATTTCCATCCATGCGGTATGCCGCATCTTCCCAGTTCCAGGCATCAAGCTGTACAACCGTTGAGGTTCCGGTTATCAAAGCCCTTGAACCATTTGCAGCATCCTGTGGAATTATATTCGCCAGTAAAATTCCATTGGATCGCAAAGTGTTTATTACTTTAGAATCTGTATTGTATGCAACAATGGAACGGATCGAAGGATTTATCTCACCCAACTCATTAAAATCATCGGTTCCCCGAACGCCGTTAGCTACCTCTTTTAAACCCAGGTCTATATTGCTGCTGATAATTCCCGGGTATATTTCTTTGCCACTCACATCAATTACTTTGGCATCTGCAGGAATGGAAATTCCGGTTCCCACATTAACAATTTTTCCATTGTTCACCTGGATAGTACCATTGGGTATTACCTGCCCGTTACCTACATGAATATTTCCATGCATGATAAAAAATAACTCTCTATTTTCTTTAGCGGGGTAAACCGTTTCCTGTGCAGTTGCCAGCCGGGAGATGGATATGGCAATAATAAACAGTCCAAATATTTTTTTCATTTTTAAATTTTTCATTTTTTTGAATAAGACCAAGAAGGTTTAAGACCAAGAAGGTTTTGAAAACCTTCTTGGTCTTAAAAATCATCATCATCTTCACAACGCAAAATAATTTCCATACTTGCAACTGCAGGTCCTACCTGTCCTCCAGCCTTTTTTTCACCGGCCATTTTTTGTATCAACCTGTTGCGTTCTTCTTTTATTTTCTCTCTCAGCTGCATATCCCTTTGCATGTCATAATAAATAATTCCATCAACAATGGTTGTGCTGGCTTTTGCATAAATGCTTAAAGGATTATCTGTCCACAAAACAAGGTCCGCATCTTTACCAACTTTTATACTTCCTATCCTGTCTGCAACATGCAGCATTATCGCCGGGTTCAGCGTTACCATTTTAAATGCATCCTGCTCGCTCATGCCACCATATTTTACACTCTTAGCTGCTTCCTGGTTCAGTCTCCTGGCCATTTCCGGATCATCGGAATTGATTGCTACATTCAATCCAACGCGTTGCATGATGGTTGCATTTTGAGGAATGGCGTCGATGACTTCCATTTTATAATTCCACCAATCGCTGAAAGTAGAAGCATTGGCGCCGTGCAGTTTCATTTTATCCGCCACTTTATATCCTTCAAGAATGTGGGTGAATGTATTGAAACGGAAACCAAATTTTTCACCAACACGCATAGCCGCAGTGATCTCGCTTTGAACATATGAATGACAGGTGATAAATCTTTTTTTATTCATTATCTCCACCAACGCATCCAACTCAAGATCTCTTCTAAAGAACTGGTCTCTTTTTAAATTTTCATAATCTTTCGCACGGGTGAATGCATCCATGATAACTTCTTCAACACCCATCCTGGTATCAGGGAAACGATTGTTATTGTTTGATGTGGTACGCTTTACATTCTCTCCCAAAGCAAATTTTATAAACGGATCTGCGCCGGCAAATTTGAGGTCATTATCATTTGCGCCCCATCTTAATTTTATCAATTGCGTTTGTCCGCCAATGGTATTTGCTGAACCGTGCAAAATGTGCGAGGTAGTAACCCCGCCACTTAACTGGCGATAAATATTTATGTCTTCCGGGTTCAGATTATCCCCTATCCGCACCTCTGATGTTACTGATTGCCCGCCTTCATTAATTGACGATGCTGCAATGTGTGAGTGTTCATCAACGATCCCGGGAGAAAGATATTTACCAGTACCGTCAATAATCCTGGCTGATGCGGAAGAAATATTTTTACCGATCTGTGCGATCTTTCCATTTCTTACAAGCACATCGGTATTTTCCACGATCCCTTCTTTTTCATTTGTCCATACTGTTGCATTTTTTATCAGCAGGTCTTCCTGTTTTGGCAGCTTCTCCCAGCCATATCCATTAAAAGGGTAAGTAACATTTCCAAGTTTGGGAATATCTTTTTTCTTTATCGTATCAGGTTTGATCTCGGCACTTTTTATAAATGTGGCTGTCCAGGTAAGCATATTCCCTGAAGTATCCATTCCATTACCCTGGAATATATTTCCATTATCTATTCCGCTCAATCGTATCGAAGGACCCGCAATTGCATTGGTAAATTGTAAGCGGTTCCCTAACCCACTGCCAGGTTTGATAGTATCATTAGGCATCCGGTCATCACGCGGTCTCCTGTCATCCTGTAAAGAATCTGTTCGTCGCTGGTTCAATGATGACTGTAATCGAGTAGTATCTGTTCTTGCTGATGAATCCCGTGTAGGACGGCTTTTTCTGCCGGGAGTAATTACGGGAGAGAAACTAAGATTTACAAGTTTGCCATCTGTACTGAACCTGGTATTTAATGAATCCCGGCCAATCACCACGTTTGCGGAGTTGCTACTTTTAACATCAAGTAAATATGTTTTGCTTGCATTTGCAGAATTTACAATAAGGTTGTATGTACCGGCAATATTTTTAAATGCATCATCTTTAACAACATACTTTTCACCCTGTATCCAGTTTTGTATGATGTTGGTTTTTTCATTAAAAATGGGCCCGGAAGTAATTAAAAAATCCGCCAGCTTTCCTTCCTCCAAACTTCCTACAGTATTGTACATTCCCAATAAAATTGCAGGCGTTTTGGTAAGAGCATCCAACGCAGTTGTTTCTGATAATCCATAATCCAGGGCTTTGCGGAGGTTGGCCATAAATTGTTTTACATCCCTCATATCTGCAGCGGTGAAGCAAAAAGTAATTCCCGATCTTTCAAATGCGGCGGGGTTAATGGGAGCCATTTCCCAGTGTTTCATATCACTTAAAGAAACAAAGCGTGCATCATTGGGATCATCTACATCCATGGCCTGGGGAAAGTTTAACGGGAGGATATAACTGGCATGGGTAGACGCAATTTCATTCATCCGCTGGTATTCATTTCCGCCGGCTTTAATAATATACTTCACACCAAATTCATTCCCTATCCTGTCTGCTCTCAGGTCGCTCCATTTATCATTGCCTTCAAAAATTTGTGGCAGCTTCTGTATGTCATTCCAAGCCTGCAAACTCATATTGATCCCTTCTGTAGCCGGTTTATTTTTATACCAGGCAGCATCAATATAGGTTTGACGCAGCAAAGCAATGCTCCCCATAACAGAAGATGGATAGCTTTGCGTTGATACGCCTTTACTAAAAGAGTAATGCGCGGAGGCCCTGTCTTTGATCACAACAAAATTATCCGGAAGCGCAGCCAGGGTTACAAAGGCCCCGGTGCCTCTTGCAATACCTTCTTTAACATGGGTTAGTACAGATCCAAAACCTGCATCCCGTAAGGGTTTGGCCTTTGCATCGTCAGCATCAAAAATATCTGCAGCATTTGTTTCCGCCTTTATCGCCTGGTTCCATCCGTATGCACCTTTGGTATTTGAAGTAATTTGCGAGGGCAAATTAAAATTGAAGCCCGCGGCATTTCTTTGTGGGGTACTTACACCATAATCACTATAAATATCAATGAATGAAGGATAAATATATTTTCCTTTACAATCTATTATTATTGCGTCTTTTGGTATTGTCAGCGCTCTCCCAACGGCCACTATCTTTTTATCCTTTATTATAAGTGTGCCCCCAGTTATCATGCTCCTTGCATCCTTAACAATGGTTGCATTTGTAAATGCATAATAGCCATTCAATGGTTCTGCAATACCATTGACCGGGAAAGTTTTTTGACCAAAGCCAGCCTGTATCGTAACCAATATAAGAAGCAGTAATAATGGCGTTCTGAAAAAAATAATTCGATTTCTCATCAGCAATAAATTTTAATTAGTGGCGTAAGATATAAATTAGTTAAATACCATAACTTCATTTCTATGGATGAGGTTCATATAAATAATATAGCAACCTATATTGATCATACATTTCTAAAGCCTACCGCTACTTTGGCGGACATAAAAAAAATTTGTGATGAGGCGATCGAATATCATTTTGTGGCGGTTTGCATTCCACCCTTGTATGTAAAAAAAGCAACCGAATTTTTAAAGGAAAGCGGGGTAAAAGTTGCCACGGTAGTTGGTTTTCCTTTTGGGTATTCAGCAATTGAAGCCAAGGTTGCCGAATTGGTTTTGGCTATAATTGATGGCGTTGATGAACTTGATGTTGTTATTAATATCTCTGCCATCAAAAATGCAGACTGGCAATTTCTTGGCAACGAGATCAATACCATTATGCCGATCGCGAAAAATAAAAATAAGGTGGTTAAAATAATAATAGAAAGTGGTGTGCTAACAGACACGGAAATTATTACCTGTTGTGATATCTATGGCGCAGCAGAAGTTGATTTTTTAAAAACCTCCACGGGTTATGCAGAAAAAGGTGCATCTGTTGAGGCGGTTAAATTAATTCGTGCTCACCTGGCAAACAATATAAAAATAAAGGCCAGTGGCGGCATAAAAACCTATCAATTTGCCAAAGAATTAATTTCCGCAGGTGCCAGCAGGCTTGGTTGCAGCAACAGTATCCAGGTAGTGAAAGAAAGTCATTTATAACCATTCTCCCTGTTAATAAAACCAATTACTCTTCACAATCACGTTAATGGTATTATTTTTGCAAACTTTAAAAATGAAAATTCTATAATGAAGCACATATTTATCCTTTTTTTTTGTTTTATAACAATGCAAACAATTGCGCAAGTGAGTGATTCATTGCAGCCAGTTGCAATAATCAATGTTCACAAAGATTACCGGCTCGATCTTTTGGCAAAAAAAGAAGTGGAAATAAGCACTGCCATCACAAAAGCAGAAGAAAGAACTGCCATTGGTTACCGCTTACAGGTGTTGAGTACAAGCGACAGGGATATGGCTATGAAAATTAAAACCCAATTGTTAGAGCGTTTTCCCGATCAAAAAACCTATATGCTTTTCCGGGAACCCTATATTAAACTCAACTTCGGAAATTTTAGAACCAAACCGGAAGCGATTCAATATAAATCACAAATTAGCCAAATGCTCGGAGGGTCTTCTGTTTACCTGGTTTCGTGCCGGATAGAGGTTAAACCGGATAAGACTTTGAAAGAGGAAGAAAGTAAATGATATATTATTTATGTGTTAGAGAAAGAGTTTCATTTATGGAACTCTTTTTTATTTTTGGGATGAGCTATAAGAGATGTAGATTTAAAAATGATTTCTGTGAATAAAAAAAAGGTAAATGCTTAAAGAGAAAATTAAACAACTGGCTTCGGAATATGCCGGTGAATTTATTGCGGTAAGACATCATCTGCATGCTCACCCCGAATTGAGTTACAAGGAATTTGAGACTTCGCACTTCATCCGGGAAAAACTGGGTGAATGGAAAATTGAATTCACCACTTTGGCAACAACAGGAATTGTTGGCATCATTAAGGGCAAAAACCCTGAGACGAAGATCATTGCCCTGCGGGCAGATATGGATGCATTACCCATAACGGAAGAAAATGAAATTGCTTACAAATCGCAAAATCCTGGTATTATGCATGCGTGTGGCCACGATGTGCATACTACCTGCCTCCTGGGCGCAGCAAAAATATTACAAACCTTAAAAGATGACTGGCAAGGAACGGTGAAGCTGATCTTCCAGCCGGGAGAAGAACGCAACCCGGGCGGGGCCAGCATCATGATAAAAGAAGGTATTTTAGAAAACCCAAAGCCACAATCCATTTTTGCTTTACACGTACATCCTGGAATGGAGGTTGGCAAATTAAGCTTCCGAAGCGGTATGGTTATGGCAAGCGCCGACGAAATTTTTATTACGATAAAAGGAAAGGGCGGCCATGCAGCATCGCCGCATCTTACTACAGATACTATCTTAATAGCCTCGCATCTTATTGTGCTGCTGCAGCAGTTGATAAGCCGCAACAATGATCCCTTCAATCCCTCGGTATTGTCAATAACTTCCATTCACGGTGGCAATACTACCAATGTAATACCCTCCGAAGTAAAGCTCATGGGCACTTTCAGGGCAATGAATGAAGAATGGAGATTTAAAGCACATGATCTTATCAAAAAAATATCCATAGAAACTGTAAGCGCAATGGGCGGAGAAATTGATATACTGATAGATGTTGGCTACCCGTTTGTTTTGAATGATGAGAAACTAACGGAAACGGCTATGCGCAAAACAAAGGAATTTTCCGGCGCAGAAAATGTTTCCGAAACCGAGTTGCGCATGGGAGCAGAGGATTTTGCATTTTATTCTCACCTCATACCCGCCTGCTTTTACCGCCTCGGTGTTGGCAATAAGGCTGCGGGTATCACGGCTAATGTTCATACCCCAAAATTCAATGTAGATGAAAAAGCCATTGAAATTGGTATGGGTGTTATGGCGTGGCTGGGCGCTTCCATTGATAATTAGTTTCAAGAAAGATTAGTAATACCTTTATGGATCAATATAAAAGCTATGATACGTTGCCACAGGGCAATGAATTATCAATTATAAAATATGCATAAAGAACTTCGCAAGCAGGAAGCATTAGATTACCATTCAAGAGGAAGGCCTGGCAAGATTGAAGTTATCCCTACAAAGGCTACAAAAACGCAAAGAGATCTTTCACTGGCATATTCACCCGGCGTGGCGGTGCCTTGCCTGGAAATAAAAAGTGATCCGGAAGCGGCTTATTTATACACGGCCAAAGGAAATTTAGTTGGCGTAATAACCAATGGCACTGCAGTTTTGGGATTGGGTGATATAGGCCCCATAGCCGGTAAGCCGGTTATGGAAGGCAAAGGTGTGCTGTTTAAAATATTCGCTGATATAGATGTGTTTGATATCGAGATCAATGAAAAAGATCCTGAAAAATTTGTGCAGATCGTAAAATCCCTTGAGCCAACTTTTGGTGGTATAAACCTGGAAGATATCAAAGCGCCTGAATGTTTTTACATCGAAAAAAAATTAAAGGAGCAATTAAATATCCCGGTTATGCATGATGACCAGCATGGAACGGCAATCATCAGCGCTGCTGCCTTGCTTAATGCATTAGAGATCCAGCGAAAAAAAATTGAAAAAGTAAAATTCGTTGTTAATGGCGCCGGCGCTGCAGCCATGGCGTGTGTTCGCTTGTACCAGGCCCTGGGTGCCAGGCATGAAAATTTTACCATGTTTGATAAAACGGGTGTTCTACATTCTGAAAGAACAGATCTTGATGAATATAAAACACAATTTGCCACCACCCGCAAAAGTGATCTTACTCTTACCGAAGCAATGAAAGATGCTGATGTGTTTATTGGGCTGAGTGTTGGCAATGTTATTACTGCCGACATGATAAAAAGTATGGCGAAAAACCCGATCGTTTTTGCAATGGCCAATCCGGATCCGGAAATTGCCTACCAGGTGGCCGTAAGCATCCGTAAAGATATAATCATGGCCACCGGCCGCAGTGATTATCCCAACCAGGTGAACAATGTTTTAGGCTTTCCATACATCTTCAGAGGTGCCCTTGATGTAAGGGCAACCCAGATAAATGAAGCCATGAAACTCGCTGCAGTAAATGCTTTGGCGGAGTTAGCCAAATCGCCCGTGCCCGATATTGTTACCATGGCATACAATCAAAAATCCATAGTGTTCGGACCGGAATATATAATTCCAAAACCACTCGATCCAAGGCTGCTATCAACAGTTGCACCTGCAGTTGCAAAAGCAGCAATTGAAAGCGGCGTGGCAAAATTTCCATTAACTGACTGGGAAGGATATAAAGTGGATCTCAATAAAAGGCTCGGAATTGATAACCAGTTACTCCGTGCAATTGGAAATAAGGCGCGGCAGAATCCAAAAAAAGTTGTATTTGCAGAAGCGGAGAATTTAAAAATATTAAAAACAGCACAGCTGGTATTGGATGAGGGGATCGCATACCCGATACTGTTAGGTAATGAAAAGAAAATTCAAAAACTGGCTTTTCACAATGGCATAGAATTGGAAGGCATTGAAATAATTGATCCAAAAAGCGATGCCATGGAAGAGAAGCGGGCTTTATTTGGAGAATTATTCTTTAAAAAAAGACAACGCAGGGGATTCAATTATTACGAAGCTAAAAAAATTATGCGCGATCGAAATTATTTCGGCTGCATGATGGTTGAAACCGGGGATGCAGATGCAATGATATCAGGATTATCAAAAAATTATCCCGATACCATCCGGCCTGCCCTGCAAATAATCGGACTGGAAGAAGAGGCCAAAAAAGTTGCCGGCATGTATATCATGATGACAAAAAGAGGTCCTATCTTTCTCGCCGACACTACCGTAAATTTTAATCCTACGGCAGAAGAGCTGGCCGATATAACTTTATTGGTAGCCAAGGAAGTTAAGAATTTTGGTATCACGCCATGTATTGCTATGCTGAGTTATTCAAACTTTGGAAGCAGCCAGTCACCGGAAGCAAAACTGGTAGCGCAGGCACGTGATATTGTAAAGCAAAAAGATCCTGATCTGGTGGTGGATGGTGAATTACAGGCAAATGTTGCTTTCAATAAAGAAATATTAAAAGACAATTATCCATTTAGTGAACTGGTAAATAAAGATGTTAATACATTGATCTTTCCAAATCTTGCTGCCGGTAATGTTGCTTATAATCTTTTACAGGAGATCGGCGGTTCAGATGCCATTGGACCAATTTTAGTTGGATTGCGCAAGCCAGTACATATATTGCAGTTAGGAAGCCAGGTTAGCAGCATTTATAATATGGTTATGATCGCGGTGATTGATGCGCAAATGAAACAAGATCCAAACAATCAAATTGCACCGCAACGTACCAGCAGGTGGAAGCGGGCAAAAAAAATTAACCAGGAAGTATAGTTTAAATAATAAATCAACACAATGAAGTTTTTTTCTGTTTTAGGCAATTATCTTTTACTGATAAAAGGCATGTTTACCCGCCCCGAAAATATCAAAATGTATTGGAAAGAATTGATGCATCAATGTGTTGAGATTGGTATTGGTTCTTTAGGAATTGTTTCCATCATTTCTGTTTTTATGGGCGCGGTTAGTGCGGCACAAACTGCCTACCAGCTTACTAATCCCCTCATTCCAAAATCAACCCTGGGGCAGATCGTAAGGGATACGGTTATTCTTGAATTTGCGCCAACCCTTGTATGTATTGTGTTGGCAGGTGTGGTAGGAAGTAAGATTGCGAGCGAGCTTGGAAACATGCGGTCCACTGAACAAATTGATGCGCTTGAAATTATGGGTATCAACACCAAATCCTACCTGGTAGCACCTAAAATTCTTGCTGCACTTATAACCATTCCATTATTGGTTGTTATCGCAATGTTCCTGGGAATCTGGGGCGGAAGATTAACCAGCACCTTGACCAATATTGTATCGGGTGATACATACGACAAAGGTTTACTGGATGGCTTTTCTGCCATTAATGTATATTTCGCGCTTGCTAAAGCATATACATTTGCTTTTATCATCAGCAGTATTCCAGCCTTTTATGGTTACAATGTAAAAGGGGGTGCGCTGGAGATCGGCAGGGCGAGTACCACTGCAGTTGTTACCAGTTGTATACTGGTTTTATTTGCCGATTATATCCTTGCAGCATTGCTATTATAAAAATTTTCGTTTTTAAAAAAAACGTTATGATCGAAATAAAAGATGTAAAAAAAGGTTTTGACGATAAGCAGATACTTAAGGGAGTAAGCGCTGTTTTTGAAACCGGCAAAACTAACCTCATTATCGGCACAAGTGGTAGCGGTAAAACAGTTTTGCAAAAATGCCTCGTAGGTTTATTTGAGGTTGACAGCGGTGAAATTATTTACGACGGAAAATCTTTTACGCACATGGTGGAAGATGAGCGTAAACACTTGCGGCAGCAAATAGGTATGCTCTTCCAGGGATCAGCATTGTTTGACAGCATGACGGTGCAGCGCAATGTGAAATTTCCTTTGGATATGTTTACAGATTGGTCGCATGATAAAAAAATGAAGCAGGTAAATGAAACACTGGAAAGAGTGAATCTTAAAGACGCCCATAATAAATTCCCGGCAGAAATAAGTGGTGGTATGAAAAAAAGGGTTGGCATTGCAAGAGCAATTGTGCTCAATCCAAAATATCTTTTTTGTGATGAACCAAATTCAGGATTGGATCCGCAAACATCCATGGTAATAGATCTTTTGATCAGGGAGATCACAAAAGAATATAATATGACGACAATTATTAATACACACGACATGAACAGTGTAATGGAAATTGGAGAAAATATTTTATACATGTACCAGGGAGAACGCGAATGGGTTGGCAATAACAAGGAAATTATTTTCAGCAAGAGTGCCAAGCTCAACGAATTTATTTTTGCCTCAGAATTTTTAAGAGATGCAAAAGACATGCGTATGCTGGAAGAAAAAGGCATCATCGACAATGACCGTAATATGGAAGATGTAATGCGGGATCCGGAATCGCACCTGCTGATGGGCGAAAATGATAAACGCGATAAAAGTGAGTAAACACTTTTTTTTTAATTGCAAGTGTTACTTTTGCTTCCCGTTAATTACCGGGTAAAAAAAAATTCATGTCAGTCTTAGTAAATAAACATTCCAAAATATTAGTGCAGGGCTTTACCGGAACCGAAGGCACTTTTCATGCAACACAAATGATAGAATATGGAACCGATGTTGTTGGAGGTGTAACTCCAAACAAAGGTGACACACTGCATTTGAATAAGCCGGTATTTAATACTGTTGCTAATGCAGTAAATAAAACCGGTGCTGATGTAAGCATAATATTTGTTCCCCCTGCATTTGCAGCTGATGCTATCATGGAAGCCGCTGATGCTGGTATTGCATTGATCGTTTGTATTACAGAAGGCATACCGGTGCAGGATATGGTTAAGGTAAAAAATTTCCTTTCCTCATCAAATGAAAAACCCTCCCGTTTAATTGGTCCAAATTGCCCGGGAGTGATAACAGCGGATGAATGTAAAGTTGGCATTATGCCCGGCTTTATTTTTAAAAAAGGGCGGATTGGAATTGTTTCAAAATCGGGAACATTAACTTATGAAGCGGCAGACCAGGTAGCCAAGGCAGGCCTGGGAATATCCTCTGCAATTGGGATTGGAGGTGACCCGATAATTGGCACCACCACAAAAGAAGCGGTAGAATTATTCATGAATGATCCCGAAACAGATGGCATTGTAATGATCGGCGAAATTGGCGGTGGTATGGAGGCTGAGGCCGCTAACTGGATTAAGAAAAGTGGAAATAAAAAACCAGTAGTAGGATTTATTGCGGGGCAAACTGCTCCACCCGGAAGACGTATGGGGCATGCGGGTGCTATTGTTGGCGGAGCCGATGACACCGCTGCAGCAAAAATGAAAATCCTGGCTGAATGTGGAATTCATGTTGTGGCGAGTCCCGCAGATATTGGGAAAACAATGGCAGAAGTTATGCGTTCAAAGGCATAAAAAAAGTGCCCTGTTTTTCAGAGCACTTCATTGATCACTATTTTTTTATTGATTAGGAACCGGAACAACTGGCGCAGGACTTTTATCTTGCTTTAGATCTTTCACGTCTTTTCTCCTGTCTCTTTTATCTTTCATGATATCTTTTTTATCACCCTTGATTTCTTTAATATCCTGGTTGCGATCCTGTTTATCATTGCGAATATCTTTGATATCACCTTTAATATCTTTTACATCTCCTTTAATATCCTGGCGATCACTTTTCAGATCTGCTTTATCTCCAGCAAGGTCACCGGTATTTCCTTCTTTTTTATCCTGAACAAATTCTTTCCTGTCTGTTTGTATATCCTTTTTATCCCCTTGCAGATCTTTTATATCTCCATGGCGGTTTGCTTTATCATTTTTAATGTTTTTTGTATCCTTCCAAACACCTTTTTTATCGTTCCATACATCCTTTTTATCCTGGTGTACATCTCTCGTATCTTTCCGTATATCCCTCCTGTCATTACGGTTATCATGTGCGCGCATTGTATGTGCTGCCGGGGATGCCATGCGTCTACCTTGTGCGTTTACGCCTGCTGCTATTATAATAGCGAATGCAAACATTAAGATTTTGATTTTCATTTTGTGAGATTTTTGTTTTTAAAAAATGGTTTTATTCTTCTTAGGACTGCAGGAGAAACAACAGGTTTAAAGGTTTTAAAAAAAAATATTAACACGGGTAATTATGCAATCGTCATTTTGATGCATCTAAATTTCCAACCGGATACAACCACTTGACTTACTTGTATATCTTTATTAAAATCGTTTTGTATGAAGTTTGACTTTCTTAAATTTTTAATGGTTATCGTTTGCTTGTTTATTGTTGGAAAATCCAATGGCCAGTTACCGAATGATTATAGTAAACAATGGAAAAAAGTGGATGACCTGGTAACAAAAGGGCTAACCAAATCTGCGCTCCAGCAAGTTGTGGTAATTTATGAGACGGCTAAAAAAGATAAAAATGATGCACAGGTTATCAAAGCGCTGTTATACCAGGTTACGCTAAATGAAAACATCCAGGAAGATGCTAATATAAACAGCATTCTAAATATTGAAAAAGAGATCATCACTGCAAAAGAACCGGCAAGATCTATTTTGTACAGCATTTCAGCAGAAATGTATTGGAATTTTTTTCAACAAAACCGCTACAAATTATATAACCGGACTAACACTGCTAATTTTAAAAAAGATGATATACAAACCTGGACAGCAGATGATCTGCATAAAAAAATAGCAGAGCTTTATTTATCTTCTTTAAAAAATGAGAAATTATTACAGCAAACTAGCCTTGCGCCTTTTGATGCCATAATTATAAAAGGAAATGTGCGGTTCTTACGCCCTACGCTCTATGACTTGCTGGCACACCGGGCGCTGGATTATTTTAAAAATGATGAGCGTGATATTTCACAACCTGCATATGCATTTGAAATAAAAGATATAAAGGTTTTTGCACCTGCCAGTGAATTTGCTATATATACATTTAAAAACAAAGACTCAGCATCATTGCACTACCAGGCATTACGCATCTTTCAAAAATTATTGTTCTTTCATGAGAACGATGCAAAGCCTGATGCACTGATCGATGCAGACATTGAGCGTTTATCATTTGCTTTGCAATACGGGGTAATGAATAATAAAGCTGACTTATATATTAACGCCCTTGATAATCTTGCAGCTAAATACCAGGGTGATCCGGCTTCTGCCCAGGCGATTTATTTAAAGGCGCAAAAAATTTACGATAATGCGGTACCTGCAGACAGAAATGCAAATAGCAACGAAACCAGGTACACAGTGAAGCAGGCTAAAGAGCTCGCAGAGACTATTGCAAAAAAATTCCCAAGGAGTGAAGGCGGTATCAATGCGCAAAATTTATTAAATCAAATTCTTAGAAAGGAAATACATCTTACTTCAGAAAAAGTAAATATACCAGGTGAACCTTTTCGCACACTTGTAAATTATAAAAATTTTACTGCCATACATTTAAGACTTATCGAGCTTACGCCTGATTTTAGGAAACAAATTATACAGAATAATGAAGACAGCATGCTGTGGGTAAAACTAACAAAGCAAAAAGCCATACGAAGCTGGAAACAGGATCTGCCACCAGAAAATGATTATTTATCCCATTCAACTGAAATAAAAATTGATGGTTTGCCTGTGGGTGAATATGCTTTACTGGCAAGTGTTTCAGAAGATTTTAACCTGAGTAAAAATGCATTAGCGGCGCAATACCTGTACGTTTCAAATATAAGCTACCTGAATAATGGCAATGAATATTTTGTACTGCATCGCCAAACCGGTAAACCGTTAGCCGGTGCAAAAGTGCAGGTGTGGACCCAGCGATATGATTACAGTGTTAACCGCGATGTAATGGAAAAGAAAGAGCTTTTAACGACAGATAAAAATGGTTATTTAAAACTGGCAGAACAGAAAAAAAATGAAAATCGCGCCATTCGCTTAGACATACTGTATCAGGATGATAAATTGTTCCTGGATGATTACCAGTATTCTTATAATTATAACAGTGATGAGAATGCAAACAGTTATAACGACCAGAAAAAATATGACGTTGACAAAGCAAGAATATTTTTATTTACCGACAGGAGTATTTACCGGCCTGGCCAACTGGTTTATTTTAAAGGCATAGGCGTTACGCAGGATTACAAAACCAAAAGATCAAAATTATTAGTTGCCAATGATTCTATTCTTATTATGCTCACCGATGCAAATGGTCAAAAAGTTGATTCGGTAAAATTATTACTAAATGATTTTGGTTCACTGAACGGAAAATTCAGGTTGCCTGAAAATCAACTAAATGGTCAGTTCACCATAAGAGCATCCGGCTATAATAATGCTGAAATTTATTTTTCAGTTGAAGAATATAAACGCCCAAAATTTTATACGGAATTTGAAAAAGTAAAAGGCTCCTACCGGGTAAATGATAAAATAAAAATTACGGGTTTTGCCAAAGCTTATGCAGGAAATAATGTTGATGGCGCCAATGTAAAATACCGGGTAACCCGGGTAGCGCGCTTCCTTTATCCGTGGATGTTCTGGAGCAAGGGATTCCCGCAAACCAAGCCCCTGGAAATTGCCAGTGGTGAAATTAAAACAGGTACGGATGGAAAATTCATAATTGAATTTGAAGCCATTCCTGATCTTAGTGTTGGTAAAAATACCGACCCCGTTTTTGATTTTAAAGTTGAAGCCGATGTTACGGATATAAATGGTGAAACCAGGAGTGGTAATACCATTGTGCCTGTAGGTTACAAATCATTGAACCTGCAGATCACCCTACCGCAGGCTGATGCAATAAATGTTGACAGCCTCAATCATTTTTTAGTAAGCACAAAAAATTTAAGCGGAGAATTTGAACCAACAAAAGTGGAGGTGAAAATTTATAAACTGCTGGCGCCACAACGTCTTATCAGGTCACGTTATTGGGCGCAGCCGGATGAATTTATTTTGAGCAGGGAAGAATTTATAAAATATTTTCCTAACGACGAATACAAGGATGAAAGTAAAAAAGAAACATGGCAAAAAGGAGATGAGATCTTTTCAAAAGAAGACAGTACGGGCGTAATTGGCATATGGCTATTGGATAATAGCAAGCATCCGCCATTTACACAGGGCTGGTATGTTATAGAAGCCACCGCAAAAGATAAATACGGGCAGGACGTAAAAAATGTAAAATATTTCCAGTTGTATGATGTGAAAGACGCTCCACTGCCTGCGCCTGCTTATTCATGGAATGCAGTTGTAAAAAATGTTGTTGAACCGGGAGAGAAAGCAACTTTTATAGCCGGCACTTCTGCCAATGATATTTTTCTTATTCAGCAGTTAGATAAACCATTGTATAACGGTCTCCGTCTTGCGAAAAATTACCAATTCTATTCATTAAATAATGAAAAGAAAACTTTCGAATTCTCCATTACAGAACAGGATCGTGGGGGTTTTGGAGTTTACCAGTTCTTTGTAAAAGATAACCGTGTTTATAATAATTCATGGAATGTAGCCGTGCCCTGGACAAACAAACAGCTTGATATTACTTACGAAACTTTCAGGGATAAAACATTACCGGGCAGTGATGAAAAATACAAAGTAAAAATATCAGGGAGCAAAGGAGAAAAAGTTGCAGCTGAAATGCTGGTGAGTATGTATGATGCATCTCTGGATCAATTTAAACCACACAGCTGGAGCCCACTTGATATATGGCCAACTTATAATGGCTACGGCGGCTGGATAAGTGTGCAAAATTTTAATTCTGTTCAATCATTTGAAAGAGCGATCAGCGAAGAATATTTACAGGCAAAAGATAAAATATATGATGCATTGAACTATATACATTTTGATAACCCCGCATTTGTTAGAGGATACGCAAACGAAATTGCATACGACAGAGCGGCACCGATGATGAAGAAAATGTCACCGCAATCAAAAGTAAAAGAAGCTGAAAATCCAATCTATGATTCTACAGAAATTATCCAGGGACAGAAAACTGGTGAAAATAAAATATTATTTGTTGATCAGTCACAGATCCAGATCAGGAAAAATTTCAACGAAACCGCTTTTTTCTTCCGGGAATTAAGAACAGATAAAGATGGTAATGTTGAATTTAATTTTACCATTCCCCAAGCACTTACCCAATGGAAACTGATGACCTTTGCGCACACGAAAGAACTTGCTACAGGGTACAATGAAAAAAGCGTCATCACGCAAAAAGAATTAATGGTGCAACCTGATCCGCCAAGGTTTTTACGGGAAGGCGATCAAATGGAGTTCAGTTCAAAAATTGTAAATCTCGGTGCAAAAGAAATTACAGGACAGGCAGAATTGCAATTGCTGAATGCAAGTACTATGACGCCCGTTGATGGCTGGTTTAAAAATATTTTCCCCGTACAATATTTTACTGCCGCAGCGGGACAAAGCACGGTAGTAAAATTCAATATTGAAATTCCTTTCAATTACAATAATGCAGTTGTTTACAGGATAGTAGCCAAAGCCGGGACCAACAGTGATGGTGAAGAAGCGCCACTTCCTGTACTTACAAACCGGATGCTGGTAACCGAAACCATGCCATTACCGGTAAGGGGAAATGCTGCCAAAACATTTACGTTCCAGAAATTACTGACCTCGGGTAAAAGTGAAACGTTATCAAATTTTTCTCTCACCACAGAATTTACAACAAACCCTGCCTGGTATGCCGTACAGGCACTTCCCTATTTGATGGAGTACCCTTACGAATGTGCTGAACAAACCTTTAACCGTTATTATGCAAATTCCATTGCGTCTAAAATAGTCAGCAACTCTCCAAAAATAAAAGCCGTTTTTGAAAAATGGAAGATCACGGATACTGCGGCGTTGTTAAGCAATCTTCAAAAAAATGAAGAATTAAAATCAGTGCTGTTGCAGGAAACACCATGGGTACTGGAAGAGCAAAATGAAACACAACAAAAGAAAAACATTGCCTTGTTGTTTGATATGGTTCGCATGAGTAATGAACTCGAAACATCTATCGCAAAATTAAAGGACATGCAAGCTCCTAACGGTGGATTCGTCTGGTTCAAAGGCGGTCCCGACGATAGATACATTACCCAATATATTGTAACCGGTATTGGTCATATAAAAAAAATAAAGGCTTACAAAAAGGATCATGAAGAAAAATTGAAGGCCATATTAAATACAGCAATCCCTTATTTAGACAGGAAGATCAAAGAGGATTATGATAATCTCATTAAATACAAATCAAATCTAAAAAATAATAACTTAGGCTCTATTGCCATACAATACCTGTACATGCGCAGTTTCTTCCCTGAATACCCGGTTGCTGCGGCGTCCCTTACTGCATATAACTATTACCATGAGCAATCAAAAAAATATTGGCTCAGTGAGAGTAAATATATGCAGGGGATGATAGCGCTTTCTCTTTTCAGAACAAACGATAACATAACCCCGCATGCCATCACAAGATCGCTCAAAGAAAATTCAATTAATAATGATGAGTTGGGAATGTATTGGAAAGAATGGAATGTGGGTGGCTACTGGTGGTACCAGGCCCCTGTTGAATCTCAGGCTATGATGATCGAAGCTTTTGATGAAGTTGATAAAGATCAAAAAGCAGTGGATGATCTTAAAACCTGGCTGCTCAAAAATAAACAAACCAACAACTGGCACACTACCAAAGCAACTGCAGAAGCATGTTATGCTTTATTATTACAAGGTAGCGACACTAAAGCTAAAGGGCTGCTGGATGAAGAAAAAAATGTAACAATAAAACTGGGTAATACAGTCATCAACAGTAACGATGAAAAGCAGGAAGCTGGCACCGGCTATTTTAAAACGAGGATCGATGGCGATAAAGTAAAACCGGAAATGGGAAATATCTCGGTGACCATGAGATCAGATTCCAAAGTTCCTCAACCAGGGGGCGCAGTTGGGTGGGGAGCTGTTTACTGGCAGTACTTTGAAAATCTTGATAAAATAACTTTTTCTGAAACGCCATTAAAACTCAGCAAAAAATTATTCATAGAAAAAAACACAGACAGGGGCCCGGTGCTAACACCAGTTAATGGAGGCACCGGGTTAAAGGTTGGTGACAAAATAAAAGTACGCATTGAATTACGGGTTGACCGCGACATGGAATATGTTCATATGAAAGATATGCGCGCTGCCTGCATGGAGCCAACCAATGTTATCAGTGAATATAAATACCAGGGTGGCCTTGGTTATTATGAAACTACAAAAGATGCCAGCACAAATTTCTTTTTTAGTTATTTGAATAAAGGCACTTACGTTTTTGAATACCCGATGTTTGTGACACACAGCGGCAACTTCAGTAATGGTATTACCACTATTCAATGTATGTATGCGCCGGAGTTTACTGCGCATAGTGAAGGGGTGAGAGTTACCGTTGCAGAATAAAAGGTGTGATTCCACTGCAGTGATTGTGATATAAGATAACCGGTTCTAACTTTAGTAAAGTTTTGAACATCCAAAAGTTTGTTGAATCCTTTCTCTACCCATTCTTTATTATATTTGCGGCTTAACAATTTTTTGTAAAAAGCAAGACTTTTGTTAGGAATATTATACAAAAGCCTGTCAATAAAAACACGCAACCCGTTATCAAAAATGTATAGAACACATACTTGTGGAGAATTAAGAACAACCGACTTCGATAAAGAAATTACCCTTTCCGGTTGGGTACAAACCATTCGGAAATTTGGCAGCATAACATTTGTAGATCTTCGCGACCGCTATGGACTAACCCAATTATTATTTTCTGAATCACTGAATGAAAAGCTGGATGCTAACCCGCTGGGCCGTGAATTTGTTTTGCAGGTTAAGGGAAAAGTAAATGCACGCAGTAATAAAAATGCAAATATTCCCACAGGCGATATTGAGATCCTGGTATCAGAATTTTCCATCTTAAACAGGTCGGCTTTACCTCCATTCACTATCCAGGATGATACAGATGGAGGAGATGATATCAGGATGAAGTACCGATTTTTGGACCTGCGGAGAAACGCCGTAAAAAAAAATATAGAATTGCGTTATGCCGTTAACCGTGCTGCCAGGAATTATTTGCACCAGCATAATTTCATAGATATAGAAACACCTTTTTTAATAAAATCAACACCCGAGGGTGCACGGGATTTTGTAGTGCCCAGCCGGATGAATCCCGGGCAATTTTATGCCCTGCCGCAATCGCCACAAACATTCAAGCAATTGCTGATGGTGAGTGGGTATGACCGGTATTACCAGATCGTAAAATGCTTTCGCGACGAAGACCTGAGAGCCGACCGCCAGCCCGAGTTTACACAGATCGATTGTGAAATGGCTTTCGTGGAACAGGAAGATATTTTACAAATGTTTGAAGGCATGGTGAAATACATTTTTAAAGAAGTAAAGGATTTGGATTACAATTTACCCGTACAAAGAATGACTTGGGAAGATGCAATGTGGAATTATGGAAATGATAAGCCGGATATCAGGTTTGATATGAAGCTCACAAATTTGAAATTTCCAAATACCATATTTCAATCAAGAAAGAAAGCTTCGGAAGTTTCCCCTGCCGGTTTCCCGAATGCCATCGGGATTGAGGGTGGTACAGGTTTCCCGGTTTTCGATAATGCTGAAACCGTTTTAGCCATTGCCGTTCCGGGATGCAGTGATTATTCAAGAAAACAAACAGACGAATTGATTGATTGGGTTAAGCGCCCCCAGATCGGTATGGGCGGACTTGCATTTATAAAATACAATGTTGATAATACACTCAAAAGCAGCTTCGACAAATTTTTTACAGCGGAGAAGTTAAAATCGCTGGCAGAGAAATGCCACGCTAATCCTGGTGATCTTATTTTAATATTGGCCGGCAAAGAAGAGCGGACAAGAAAAGCCATCAGTGATCTTCGTTTATACATGGCCGATAGGTTGGGCATGCGTAACCCTGAAGAATTTAAATTGTTGTGGGTTACTGATTTTCCATTATTTGAATACGACAATGAAAGCAACAGGTGGGTAGCACGGCATCACCCGTTTACTTCTCCTAAACCAGACCATATCGAAGTAATGATCAACAATGATCCGTCCATTGCAGATGCCGATAATTATTTGCAACATCCTTATGCAAATATCAAAGCCAATGCATATGATATGGTTTTGAACGGCAACGAAGTAGGTGGTGGTTCTATCCGGATCTATCAACGTGACCTGCAGGAAAAAATGTTTGCTGCATTAGGTATGAGCAGGGAAGAGTCGCAGCATAAATTCGGATTTTTACTGGGTGCTTTTGAATACGGTGCGCCTCCGCATGGCGGTATTGCGTATGGTTTTGATCGCCTCTGTGCAATTATAGGTGGCAGTGAAACCATACGTGATTTTATCGCATTCCCAAAAAACAACAGTGGCAGGGATGTGATGATGGATGCGCCTTCCACGATAGATGACAAACAGTTTGATGAATTACAAATAAAGCTTGATCTGAAATGACCGGAGATATTTGGCCATTAACAAGGCCAGCCTCTTAGTAATACTTCCAAAAATTTGTTAAGCCATAAAAAATATTTGATTTTTATTTGCCTCGTATTATTGCAGCTAACAATTAATGCGCAGGATAATTTATATACATCATACACTACCCCCGCAGCAAGGATCAAATTATTCCGTAACCTTGTCAATAATTCCATCAATAAAAATTTATCTTTTTCTTTAAACGATTCGACAGAAGACCGGTGGGCAGAGGCTTTTAGCGCACTCGAATTATTGCTCTATAAAAACAACTGGGTTGATGAAAAAATAAATAAGGCCTTTGATTCCCTTCAATCTAGAAGTGCAATTTTTCAAAGGGAACTGATGGAGCTTGCTTATACAAATTATCCGGGCATTTATATAAATGAAATTTCAGCATTATTGCAGGAAACAAATGACCCGAAAGTTTTTGCAATGTGTGCTGAATATATCCTGCAGGTAAATCATGATGGTTTAACACTTGATAATTTAGAAGAGACCATCATAAAAAAGTTTTCCGAGCTGCCCGATGATCCTTTGATCAGCATGCTAAGCGATCATCTCCTTGATCTTAAATTTCCGCCGGTACCTTTAATTAAAAACCCATTTTTTCCTGATCTGCTAAGTAAAAAATTTTTACCAGGGGAAATTATCATGTATAGTTTTCAACGCAGCAACCGTGATCATCCCGGGCTCGTTATCATCCGGGATAAAAACGGGGATTTCATAAAAGACAGTATGGGCCAGCTTTTCAACGTTCCGCAATTGGCCAGGAGCATTACCAACCTCCCGGGCTATTTAACCAATGGCAATACACCTCAGGGCATTTTCCGGATGCATGGCTTTGATGTTTCCATGAGTAATTTTATCGGGCCTAGTCCTAACATTCAATTATCGATGCCAATAGAAACAAGCATGCAAAAATTTTTCCATGATGAAACGATAGATGATACTGTTTGGAGTAAAGTCCGTTATAAACAATTGCTGCCCCCGGCCTTAAAAAATTATACACCACTATATGGATCATACTTTGCCGGTTTGGCCGGGCGTACAGAAATTATTTCACACGGCACTACCATAAGTCCGGAATATTATAAAGGCAAACCATTTTATCCATTAACACCTTCGCAGGGTTGCCTTTGCACAAAAGAGATATGGAATGGAAAAAGAATTGAGAGTGATCAGCAAAAATTAATAAATGCATTGCTGAAGGCGGGAGGAGCAAATGGATATTGCGTTGTATTGGAGCTGGATGATAAGGAACAACCTGTTAGTATTATTGAGCTGATGCATTTTATAACAGCAGCCGAATCTGCAAAATAATTACCTTCACTTTAGAAAAATACAATTGGCATTACCACCCTTAGCAGAACGCATGCGTCCTAATACATTGGATGAACTGGCCGGGCAGCAGCATCTTACCGGCAAGGGCAGCATTTTACGCACAGCAATAGAAAATGGCAAAATCCCATCGATCATATTATGGGGCCCGCCTGGTTCGGGGAAAACTACCATAGCTAACGTTATCGCACACACGCTGAATGTTCCGTTCTATACTTTGAGCGCCATCTCTGCCGGCGTTAAAGAAGTTAGAGAAATAATTGAAATAGCAAAATCAAAAGAAAAAGTCATTTTATTTATTGATGAGATACATCGCTTTAATAAAGGCCAGCAGGACGCTTTGCTGGGTGCTGTAGAAAAAGGCATTATAACCCTGATAGGCGCCACCACAGAAAACCCTTCCTTTGAAGTAAACAGCGCTTTGCTTAGCCGTTGCCAGGTGTATGTTCTAAAACCCCTGGATGGTATGGTGCTTATAGGGCTTTTACATACCGCGCTCAAAAAAGATGAGATCCTGCAAAGCAAAAAAATTGAATTAAAAGAAACCGAGGCGCTCGTAAATATTTCAGGGGGTGATGCAAGAAAATTATATAATCTTTTAGAACTGGTAGCAACGCAATTTAGCATACCTGCAAAAAAAGACACAAAAAATGAGATCACAGATGAGCTGGTGATGCAGGTAGCGCAACAACGCACCGCTTTATATGATAAAAAAGGCGAACAGCATTATGATATCATTTCTGCGTTCATAAAATCCATTCGTGGCAGTGATCCCAACGGCGCGGTTTACTGGCTGGCAAGAATGATAGAAGGGGGAGAAGATGTAAAATTCATTGCCCGCAGAATGGTGATACTGGCAAGTGAGGATATCGGCAACGCCAATCCCAATGCGCTATTGCTGGCCACTAATACATTCCAGGCGGTTAATATGATAGGGTACCCTGAGTCAAGAATTATTTTATCCCAATGTGCCACTTATCTTGCGAGTTCCCCAAAAAGCAATGCAGCCTATATGGCGATAGAAAAAGCATTTGCAGCTGTAAAAAAACATGGCGATTTGCCTGTTCCCCTGCACATCAGGAATGCACCAACCAAACTGATGAAGAATCTTGATTACGGTAAAGATTATAAATACGCACACAGCTTCGAGAGCAATTTTATTTTACAGGAATTTCTCCCCGACGAAATAAAAAATGCTACTTTTTATGATCCGGGGAAAAATGCCCGGGAAGATGAATTGAGGAAATTTTTAAAAGAAAGGTGGAAAGATAAATATGGTTACTGATCTTTTACAATTACCAATTTTGCCTGAGCAGCGTAATAAACTTTTCTACCGATCTTCTTACGGACGCAGGTGTTGAATTAAAATTATTTACCATCACCGAAAAAATCAATAATTTATTTTTCCTGGTGATCAAAAATCCGCTTAAAGCTATGTTGTTGCTCAGTGAGCCGGTTTTTGCAAAAATGAAACCGCTATCTTTTTTATAATATGTTGCCAATGTCCCCGTACCACCGGTTGGTAAAATAACTTCTAATCGCGCCAGCCCAAAATCGTTTTTTAATTTATTGATAATATAAACAAGATCATTGGGGGTGAACAGGTTATAACGGCTTAAGCCGCTGCCATCTACCCATTGGGGTTGCTGAGGTATTTTTTTTAAATCAGTTTTTAAAAGTGTATCTATGATATTTTTATCATTCATATAACCCAATCGTTCATTGCTAACCATTAATAAAGTTTGTTCAGCATAAAAATTATCACTGCGGTACATCATTATTTTAAAAAGAGAATCTGATGGCTGCGAATGAATTGAATATTGAATGGATTCATGCGCCGGTTTACTGCCAGGTGCTGAATTACCTGGGATAATTTTTTTATGCAGCCTGTCTTCCAATAATTTAAAACCCAGGCTGGCAGAGGTAATAAATGGTACATCAACATTTATTGAATCGTTCCCGTTTATATCAATTTTAAAAATATTTTGCGAAACCTGTCTTACAACCGGGCTCAAACTTTGTCCTGTGCCGGTTTGTGAAAAGCCTGGCGTGTCAAAGGTTACAGCGCCGGTCGGATAATAATGCATATTGGTCTTTGTGCCCGAAAACCTGACTACATTTCCATAAACAGGAAACACCGATCTTTCAGCCTGGTAGTCATCATTGTAATCATCCCACGCCCATCCTGGTCCCCAGGCTTTCTCATTCCACGAATCCTTGCCAGAATACAAATCTTTTTTAGCATTCTGCAAAAATTCATAAACAGGATGTTGTTTAAAATCCGGATGTAATAAAGTAGGATCCCCGGTTGGTGTGATAATTATCCTGTCATCGTATTCAGTTACTTTAAGTCCTGTTAAACTATCACCCAAATATTTCATTCCGGCATATAAAGTAAAAAGCTTGGTATTACTGGCCGGGAGAAAATATTTTTCAGCCTGGTATTTATACCAAAATTTATTTGTGGCCGGTTCATAAATAGAAATACCTGTATGAGCCGACTGAAGAGCGCTATCACTAATAAGTATTTTTGCACTTTTGGCGAGTTGATTTGAAACGGAACAGGAGGAAAGAAATACGAAATAAGAAAGGAAAAATAAATAATAAAAAAATTTCATACTCTTTATGTTTTCGTCGTTTACATCATCTTCATTTCTTAATTTCTTAACTTCTTCACTTCTTAACCTCTTAACCTTAACCTTAACCTTAACCTCTGAACTTCTCAACCTCTTACAGTTCACCTCCCCATCACATCCTCTCCTGCGCCCTCAGCCATCGTTCCGGTATTTGATTGTTGCTGGCATTTATATAATCATTATAACTACAGGCTATCATTTTTTTATCCGGCAGCTGCATCCACCACCTCCCGGTTTTTTTACTTTGGAGAAAGATGGTGTCAATTTCTGTAAAGGCTGTATGAAATTCGTTGAAGTTGAAACGTTCCGCCAAAAGTGATTCCTGGCGACTGCGGCTTTTGCCATCAATGAAGTACCACAACATCTGTGCGATCTGTTTGGCGGTAAGGTCATGCACATCTTTATCAGCATTGTACCCATATATACCCAGGGAGCTCAGTAACGGGCTCATGCCAGCATAACGGGAAAGCATACACGCTTCTTCACCTGTAAAACCGTTAGGGCTGCAATCGTTTGCCGGGGCATCACTGTATTTTATGGCAGACACATCAAAACTTAGCATATCCGTATTACGGATAACCGGTTCCATTTCTTCTATTTGTTCCTTTGCAATGCCAAGCCGGTAACAGTCAAACCTAAGTTTGTCCATGGTTTCAAGCATCCGCGGGTGTACCAGGTAGCTTTGAAAGCCAATATGGTTATAATGTTTTACCAGATTGGGCTCGCCCGTAAGCATCTCCATCAAAAAATTTTCACTTCGTATCGTTGAATCACTTTTTAGATCAATAGTAGCATCAATAACGGTGGCCTCTACAATTTGTTCTAATTCTTTATAAGCAAAGTATTGGGCCAGGGTTATATCATGACTGCCACCAATCAGCACAACCGTTTTTCCCATTCTCAGTATTTCGGCCAAAACCGTTTTTACAGCTGCATAGGTATCAGCAACTGTTGCTCCTGTTTTAATATTTCCAATATCTGCGATCCGCACTTCTGTATGCCAGAAATTCATCTGGTAAAATTGTTTGCGTACAGCATCTGAGGCATTTACATTTTTCTTGCTGCCGCTTCCCCGCAGATCGTTAACCCCTGCTATCACAACATCCGTATCAGAAATATCAGGCAGCTCATCTTCGTAAGCCATTATGTAATTGGCGAGCTGCCCGTCGTTAAAAGCAACATCGTCATTTAACAGAGCGACATTAATTGGTTGTAAAAATTGGTGCAGATCAAACATGCATGATAATTTTAGCAAACCTAAAAATATAATCCCATATTAAAATGTGTATTAAATTCATAATGGATTTGCATAGGGATAATTAACTACCATTTCTAACTTACTTTTGTAATGATGGAAGAATTAAAAGAAAGGATACAATCTTATAAAACCGAAATTGATGCATTTGAACCCGGCGAAACAAATGCCTCCGAATTATTCCGGATAAAATATCTTGGCACAAAGGGTATTGTGAAGGGCTTAATGGGAGAAATGAAAAATGTTCCTGCCGAAAATAAAAAAGGATTAGGCCAGCTACTGAATGACTTTAAAATTTTCGCAGAAAATAAATATGACCAGTTAAAAGGGTCATCAATAAATAATGCGGAGGTTACAGCACATACTTCAATTGATTTTACATTACCCGGAGACGCTTTGCCACTGGGCAGCCGCCATCCCATAAGTATTGTAAAGAATAAGATCATTTCAATTTTTCAGCGATTAGGTTTTGCCGTTGCCGAAGGTCCTGAAATAGAAGATGACTGGCATAATTTTACGGCTTTAAATATGCCGCAACATCATCCTGCAAGAGATATGCATGATACATTTTATGTTTCACACCCGGATTCGGGAGGGGCAGAATGGATGTTGCGGACGCATACCAGCAGCGTACAGGTCAGGGAAATGGAAAAAGGAAAACTCCCTATTAGGATAATTTGCCCGGGGCGGGTGTACCGCAATGAAACAATAAGTGCAAGAGCGCATTGCTTTTTTCACCAGGTTGAAGGATTATATATTGCCGAAAATGTATCGTTTGCTGATCTTAAACAGACCTTGTATTTTTTTGTACAGGAAATGTTTGATGAAGCGGTGAAGATTCGTTTTCGTCCTTCCTACTTTCCTTTCACTGAGCCAAGCGCCGAAATGGATATCAATTGCCAGATATGTGGCGGTACCGGATGTAATGTTTGTAAATATACCGGCTGGGTGGAAATATTAGGCTGTGGAATGGCACACCCCAACCTGCTCGAAAATTGCGGTATCGACAGCAACAAATATTCGGGGTTTGCATTTGGTATGGGAATAGAAAGAATTACGATGTTAAAATATCAAATAAAAGATCTGCGATTATTTAGCGAGAACGACCTGAGGTTCCTTAAACAATTTACAAGTGCAATGTAATTTTGCTATAACACCATGATTAAAACAATTTGTGTTTGTGGCGCCGGTACAATGGGGAGCGGCATTGCGCAGGTGTCAGCGCAAAGTGGTTTCAAAACTATTTTGTTTGATCTTGATGACTCCATATTGGAAAAAGCAAAAATTAATATTACCAATAGCCTGCAATTTTTATGTGATAAACAAAAGATCACACCACAACAAAAAGAAAGTTTTTTTAACAGCATCTTGTTTACAAGCGATAATAAAAATTGTATAGCCGAAGTTGTCATAGAGGCAATTGTTGAAAAAATTGAAGCAAAAACGGCACTCTTCAATCTTCTCTCAATACAAAACAGCAAGTCAACCATTTTTGCTACCAATACTTCTTCCCTCCCAGTAACAGCAATACAAAAAAATGTATCACATCCCGAAAGAGTTGTTGGAATGCATTTTTTTAATCCGGCACCTGTAATGAAACTTGTTGAAGTGGTTAAGGGTGAACAAACCAGTGAATCCGTTTTAAAGGAAGTGTTTAACCTGTGTGAAAAAATGAATAAGGTACCGGTGATATGCAATGATGCACCGGGTTTTATAGTTAACCGGGTTGCACGGCATTATTATTTAGAAGCAATGAAATTATCAGAAGAAGGTGTGGCCACATTTGAAAATATAGATAAGCTCATGGAGGCATCAGGATTTAAAATGGGGCCATTTAAATTGATGGACCTTATTGGTATGGATATAAATTTATCCGTGTCGCAAAGTTTATACAAAGCATTTAATAACATAAAGCGTTTTGAACCTTCTCAAACACAAATTGATAAAGTAAAAAGTGGCGATCTTGGGAGAAAAACCGGTAAAGGATTTTACTCCTATCCTGTAAAGTGAGCAATATAGAACGAAAGCTTTTTAGAATGATACCAAGTAAATAATAATATAATTCCTGAAAGAAAATTAAAATAGTATGCATCATGAGGGAAATATATTAGTTACGGGTGGTGCAGGCCTTGTTGGATCAGAATTGATCCACCAGTTACTTGCCAAAGGAGAAAATGTAAAAGCCATTTATAATACCTCACCACTTACTGGCTTTCCGCAAGATTTAAAAATTGTTCAATGCAATATTCTTGATCCTTCTGCGCTGGAAGAAGCCATGGACGGCATTTCACAGGTATATCACGCTGCCGGCTTTGTAACTTTTAGTCCTAAACACAAAAATAAATTATTTAAAATAAACATAGAGGGCACCGCGAATGTTGTAAACGCTGCCCTTGATGCCGGTGTAAAAAAAATTGTTCATGTAAGTTCTGTCTCTGCATTGGGAAGGATAAGAGAAGGCCAGACGGTGACTGAAGAAATGAATTGGACGGAAGACAGCAGCAATAGCATTTATGGTAAATCAAAATATTTAGGGGAGTTGGAAGTATGGCGCGGAATAAGTGAAGGGCTGGAAGGGGTAATAGTTAACCCGTCGATGATACTTGGCGGTGGCGACTGGACAAAAGGTTCTTCTGAAATTTTTAAATCTGCTTATGAAGAGTTCCCATGGTTTGCCGAAGGTATAACGGGCTTAGTTGATGTGAGGGATGTTGCCACTTTGATGATCCTGTTAATGAATAGTGAAATAACAAACCAAAGATTTATACTGAGCAGCGAAAATTTATCTTACAAAGATATTTTTACTTATATCGCAGAGTATTTTGGTAAAAAAATTCCGCATAAAAAAGTAACCTCTTTTTTGGCAGAAGTGGTTTGGCGGCTCGAGGCAATAAAATCAAAATTCACGGGTAAAGAACCGCTGGTATCAAAGGAAACTGCCTCAACTGCACAGGCTAAAGTTTTTTTTGATAATTCAAAAATATTAAGTGCCTTACCGGGTTTTCAATTCATCCGGGTAAAAGAAAGTATCAAACACACTTGTGCAACTTTACAGCAGAAATATCATCTTACTTAATATGAAACATTTCACTTTTCTTTTTTTCCAGTTTTTTTTAATGGCTGGTGTGTTTTGTCAGTCTACACATTTTAGCATCAGCGGAAAAGTGATCGATAAAAATACCGGCAATGCTTTACAGGGCGCTTCTGTATTTGCACAAAATACAACACTGGGTATGGCGACAAATGCCGAAGGAAAATTTAATTTGAGTTTGCCTAACGGCGGATATGATCTTGTTATAACTTTTACCGGTTATACTACGGAAAGCCTCCGTATCAATAATGCAACTGCGCTGGAAGAAAATCTGACGATCGCTTTAAAGCCGAAGGAAAAATCGCTTGAAGAAGTATCCGTTATTGTTACCAGTGAAGTAAAAGATGGCTGGCAAAAATATGGACAGTTATTCACTGATAATTTTATTGGTAAAAGCATATTCAGTAAGCAAACCTCTATTAAAAATCCTGAAGTGCTGAAATTCTTCTTCAGCAAAAAAAGAAATCGTTTAAAAGTAATCGCCAATGAACCATTAGTTGTTGTAAATGATGGTTTGGGATACTATATAAAATTCCTTATCGATTCTTTTACGCATGATTTTGAAAGTAACGTAACACAATTTATTGGCTACCCTCTTTTTGAAGAAATCCAGGGAACTGCAGATATGCAGGCATCCTGGCAGCGGAACAGGAACATTGCGTACAAAGGTTCAATGCTGCACTTCATGCGCAGTTTTTATAACAGAACCCTTCCAGGCGAAGGTTTCGAGATTCAGTTTCTTGTAAATAATAATGACCGGGAAACTTCTATCCAGGTTAAAGATCCTTACCTGGCATTGAATTACGCAAAGGATGATAGTTTGAAAACAGTTGAGTTTATACCCAACCAACCCAATGTAATAGTAATATATAATAAGGCAAAGCCACAACCCGCCTATTTTGATTTTGATCCGGGAGCAAAAAAAGATTTCCAGGTTTCAACTGTTAGTGTTGCACCCGGAGAATCCATAATCATCGAACAAAACGGATATTTTTTTGATCAAACTGATGTTACCACAAATGGTTACTGGGGCTTTGAAAAGATCGGTGATATGCTGCCGTATGATTATGTTCCCGGCAACTAAGGAGGTCAACAATTATTTTTATAGTGGAATAGAATTTTGCGTGTTACTTTAAATGGAAGGCATATTTTTTATTCTCTCCCAGATTTCTGGTATCCTTTTTACCCAAATTAATTCTCTCTTTTTAACGATGGCTTCTTCCGTAGGAGAACCCCAATACGTTTTACCCGCTTCAAGATCGCCCGGAACGCCGCTCTGGGCCATAATTACAGCATTGTCCCCGATACTTAATGTTTTGCTTATACCAACCTGTCCCCAGATGGTAACCCCGTTGCCAATGGTTACAAAACCTGCAATTGCAACCTGGGCCGCGAACAAACAATTTTCGCCGGTAACAACTTCATGTCCAAAATGTACGAGATTATCTAGTTTACTTCCACGGCCAATTTTTGTTTCGGCACTTACACCACGGTCAATGGTACAATTGGCACCGATCTCCACTTCGTCTTCAATCACAACTGTTCCGCAGCTTTCCATTTTTTTATACCAGCCCTTGCGGTCTTTTTTAGTATTGAAATAAAAAGCATCGCTGCCGATAACACTACCCGAATGGATGATAACATCATTGCCAATTTTGCAATTATCGTAAATGGTAACATTTGGATGAATAATAGAACGGCTGCCTATTGATACATTATTGCCTACAAAAACATTAGGCATTATTACAGCTGTTTCATCGATAGCCGCAGTATCACTTATTTTCTTTGTTGCCGGGATAAAAGGAGAAAAGTGTTTTACAATTTTTATATAGGCTTCAAAAGGATCGTCTGTTATCAATAAAGTTTTACCATCCGGGACCGCTGTTTTTTTATTTAT
>JACDBU010000244.1 GCA_013694745.1 Chitinophagaceae bacterium | reverse complement strand
GGTTCTGATGGTTCCGAGGGTATTAAAACAATTAAGAATGCTGGTGGAATGGTGATTGCACGCAACCCTGAAACATCCGAATTTGCAAGTATGCCTTCCCATGCTATTAAAACCGGCGTTGTAGATTTTATTTTAGAACCGGAATTAATGCCTAATGCCATTGAAGATTATGTAAAACAGGTTGCAGAATTTGCCACTCAAAATGAAGAAGATAAAAAAACATTTACTGCTATTACTAACCTTATAAAAGAACAGTCTGCCCTTGATTTTTCCGACTATAAACAGGCAACTATATTAAGAAGAATTAAAAGAAGATCTGACTATAATAATTGTAATACACTTCAAATGTATCTTGATTTTCTTACAACAAATCCGGAAGAAGTAGAAGTGCTAAGTAAAGATTTCCTGATAAGTGTTACTTCTTTCTTTAGGGATAAAGAGGCTTTTAACTTTTTACAAAATGATGTTCTGCCTGATATAATTAAAAGCCTGGATACTGATGAAGAATTAAAGATGTGGATCGCAGGTTGTGCTACGGGGGAGGAAGCTTACTCGATGGCTATACTACTGGCTGAACAATTAACCGATAATGTAAAAAATACGGTGGTTAAAATATTTGCTTCTGATATTGATGATGCTGCTTTGGTACATGCGGGCAAAGGAATTTACAATGCGGACATCAATAAACACGTATCGCCGGAACGTATTGAAAGATATTTTATAAAGGAAGGAGATAGTTACAGGGTAAATGCTAAAATACGTAAGATGGTGATCTTTGCAAAGCATGATATTGTAAAGAATCCACCATACTGTAATATGCAGCTTATCAGTTGCCGCAATTTACTCATATACATGACTCCGGCATTGCAGAAGAAAATATTTTTAATGCTTCTCTTTGGGCTTAAAACAAACGGATATTTATTTTTAGGTTCCAGCGAAAACCCAATGCCCATTATTCAAAACCTGGAAGTTTTAAATAAAAAATGGAAGATCTATAAAAATATTGAATCAAAAAGGCTGGTACGTTTTGATGCATTTTCATTACCTGAATTACTGGACAGAAAAACTACTATGCCTTTGTTATCTCAAACAAATATCTCCCAGGTAACAAATACGTTAGACGAGGCAGTAAATGCTAACCTGGTTGGCCAACTGGATAACCTTGTTGTTTGTGTTGATGAAAACAATCACGTGGTAAAAACGTATGGAGATACAACCAAATATCTTCTACAGAAAAATTTTAATTTAAACCTTGTAGAACTTTTACCAAAGCAGCTTGCATTGGCATTTAATGCATTAAGCATTACTGCTATAAAAACCAATACTAAAGCTGCGGTTGACGGTATAAAAATAAAAAATGGGGAGGCTGTTTTAGGCGTAAGTTTATCGGTAACCCCCATGACTGTAAAGAAGGGTGAGCAAAAAATGTTGATGGTAACTTTTAGTGAGGATAAATTACCGGCAACAGAAACGAACGAAATAAAGTTTGATGAAAATAATTATTTTAATGAATATACCCGGAACCTTGAAGATGAATTAAAAGAAGTAAAAGATAAACTGAATGATACTTATTTAAAGCTTGATGCCTCTAACGAGAACATGCAATCATTTAATGAAGAGCTGCTTTCTACCAACGAAGAAATGCAAAGCACGAATGAAGAAATGCAAAGTGTAAACGAAGAACTTCATACCATTAATACTGATTACCAGTTAAAAAATAAAGAGCTGCAGGAAATTAATGATGATCTTAATAATTATTTCAGGAGCAACATAAACGGGCAACTGTTTGTAAATAAAGATCTGCTATTAATGAAATTTTCACCGGGCACTGTAAAACAGATCAACCTGTTGCCAAGTGATATTGGCAGGCCTCTCAGCAATATTTCAACCAATATTAAATTGGAAACAATCATTGATGATATTAAACAAGTAATTGCTGATGGAATAATAGTTACAAAAGAAATTGAAACGAGCAATGGTAAATGGTACCAGGTTATGACGATGCCATACGTGCAGGCAGATAATAAGCTCAATGGGGCTATCATTACATTTAATGATATCACAGAATTGAAAACTACTCAGTTAGAGCTTGATAAAAAGAATATAAGCCTGCTGAATATAAATGCAGACCTTGATAATTTTGTGCATACTACTTCGCACGATCTTTTAGCACCACTTTCAAATATTGAAATGAGTATCAGTGTGATGAATCAAATAAAAGTTTCTGACCCTGCAGTTAATAAATTTTTAACGGTAATAGATTCTTCCATTAAAAAATTCCGGTCACTCATCAATGATATTGCTACTGTGGCAAAAGTAGAAAGCGGTATGCTTACAATGGAAATGGTGAATTTTGATGAAATAATAAATGATATAGAGTGGACACTGGAAAGTAAGATCAAATCAACAGGAGCAGTAATAAACAGAAATTTTGAGATCAAACAGATCCGGTTTTCAAAAAAGAATTTGAGAAGTATATTATTTAATCTTATTTCAAACAGCATCAAATTTAAAAGTGAAGAGCGGCCTGTTATAAATATACACACGACAATGGAAAAGGATAGCATCATGCTCTCCATACAGGATAATGGCATAGGAATATCAAAAGAAGATTGTAGTAAAATCTTTAATATGTATGGAAGGGTTAATTATGATGTTGAGGGTCATGGTATTGGTTTATATCTTGCTAAAAAAATAGTAGATGCAGCAAACGGGAATATTGCCGTGGAAACCGAACCCGGTGAAGGCTGTAAATTTATTATATCATTTAAAGCAGAACCGGAACTTGCATTAGTGCCTGCTGTTTTAAATTGATGATGATAACTTCAATTAACGAAGATAACTTCCGGCTTATGCACTACCGGAAATAAACGGCAGCCAAACAAAATAAAAAGTTACATCACTCAGAATTATAAATGTATATAATAGTACATTCTTCAGGATTAAATATAGCTGATATGAGACGGTGCTGAGAAAGAAGTTAGGAAGACCAGTAAATATAATTTCAACTCTCTGATAGCATTGGCGTTTCATTTTCGTATGCTTATCTTATTCGTAATTTTTTTATGAAAATGAAAACCCCGCTACGCGTTAACCGTTTTCGTCCCATCGGGGTTTTCACCGAATTTTTTATCCATATAAAATTGATTGCCTGAAACCCCGATGTATAACAGATATCAATTTATAATAAACACAACTTACAGACTTATATTAATAGGACGCAAAGGTCCCTGCGGAGACGGTGCTGAGAAAGAAGCTAGGAAGAACAGTAAATATAATTTCAACTCTCTGCAAGCATCGGGGTTTCATTTTCGTATGCTTATTTAATTCGTAATTTTTTTATGAAAATGAAAACCCCGCTAAGACGTTAACCGTTGGTATAATTTTAAAAAATTTGTAAATATCCTTCCGCGTTTTTGTTTCTTATATAAACAGATGTACTGTACCCTAACGGAATGCAGGGTTTGCTCATATTTAGCGCTTAAAAATAATTTTTATGATCATTGACTTCCGGAAGGCATTGGCAAATTTTTTCTTCCTACTGGTTTTCCAAAATAAGGAATGCCATTTTTTGTCCAGATAAATTTCTGGATATACGGGGCGCGCTTACTTCCGCAACCATCTGTGGGTCCGGGGTTGGCATGATATAATATCCAGTCTTCCTTTTCATCCGGAGATTTAAAAAACGAATTATGCCCTGGTGCATACACCCCATTCTCCGGCGCCTGTTTAAACACAGGGTCAGGAAATTTTTTCCAGCTGTTACGATCCACTATCTTACTTCCTTTTTTATATTGTAGTAAACCGAGATTATAATCCAGCCAGCAGGCATTAGCGGAATATACAATGAACAGATCATCGTTGTGAATTAAAAATTCAGGCCCTTCGTTTATGCGTAAAAATGGTGGCTCCCCTGTATTTTTCTGCCAGGCTAACGGTACCTTGCCATGCAATTCCCATGCATGGTCTGGTTTTGATATCATTATTCTCTCGCCTTTCATGGTCCAGGGATTTTCAAGTTCAGCAAGATAAATGTCCTGCTCTACGTTATTATAATTTTGCCACCCAGACCAGGCGGCATATAATTTTTCTTTATATTCAGTAACCGTCATATCTATTGCCCAGTGATCACCCGGATCGGAAAGTTTCCCTTTCAATATCCATTCTCCCCCGAACGGATCAGTTGCACTGTTTTCTAATACCCAGATCCTGTGATGCCTGTTTTCCCCCTCATCTGCAGCAAAATATATGTACCATTTATCTTTTAAAAAATGTATTTCCGGTGCCCATAATCGTTTGGAGTAGGGCATTCCGGGTGCAGGTTTAAAAATTGTTTTACTTTCTGCCGTACCAAGCCGGGCCATATTTTTTGTACGCCATACAATCAATTCATTTTCGCCCGTATCGGATACCACCGTGTTCATATAATAATACCATCCGTTTTTAATGGTCACCCATGGATCTGGTCCGGATGCTTTTAGCGGATTGGTAAAAGTGTTTTGTGACAGGGAACAATTGATAAATACAAGAGAGAAAAGGAAATAAAGTATTAATTTTTTTAGCATTGGTGTTATTTTTTAAATGTAAAACGGCATTCATTTGTCCTCTTCCCACACGCTGCAAATTACAGGATCGTCAGATAGCAGAATTCAAGAGCAAGCCGTAACAACATCTTTAAATAAAAAATAAACAGGTCATTTTTTTACAGAGAATTTATAAATCGATTCGGTATGGTATTTCCCCGCAGGCGCTAAAACGGTTGATGGAAAAGATGGTTGATTGGGAGAATCCGGGAAGTGCTGTGTTTCCAAAGCAAATGCGGTTCTAAAATCATCTTTGCGGCCATTCTTCATTACATTTTTACTTTGCATAAAATTTCCGCTGTAAAACTGCAGGCCCGGCTCTTCTGTATATATATCCATTTCAATGCCGCTCTTGTCGCCGGTTATTGCAGCTGCATGCACTTTACCAGCCATGCGATTTGCATTTAAAACATAATTGTGATCATAGCCTTTTCCGTTTTTCAATTGTACGTTACCGTTAGTATCGATGCGCGCGCCTATGGTTTCAGGTTTTGTAAAATCGAAGGGCGTACCTTTTACGCTTTCAATTTTCCCGGTAGGTATAAGTGTTGAATCAACAGGAGTATACCGGTCTGCATTTATCCATAAAACATGATTTAAAATAGTTCCACTGCCTGCACCATTTAAATTCCAGAATGCATGGTTGGTGAGGTTTACAATTGTTTTTTTATCTGTGGTTGCTTCATAATCTAATTTTAAACCATTGTCTGCTGTAAGTGTATAAGTTACTTTCACAAGTAGATTACCAGGGAACCCTTCTTCACCATCTTTTGACAAATAGGTTAATTCAAGGGTGGTGTCTGCAATTTGGTTTGCATCAAATACCTGGTATTGAAATCCGTTTTTTCCCCCATGCAACATATTAGGAGGGTTATTGATTGACGATGCATATTCATTACCATCAATTTTAAATTTACCCCTTGCAATGCGATTTCCATAACGTCCTATGGTGGCACCAAAATAGGGCTCAGTTGATTGTACGTACTGCTGGAGACTATCGAAGCCCGCAACAACATCGGTCATCACACCTTTATTATCAGGCACCCAAAGGCTCACTAACCGCCCACCATAATTGGTGATAGCAGCTTTAATATTTTTATTTTGCAGCGTATATAATTTGGTTGCTTTACCATTCATTTCCTGTTCAAAAGGATTTGCAGATGCTATTTTCATTGTATCATTTGTAACAGTTGATTCACTCTTGGAATTGTTATCAGAATTATTGCAGCTATTCACTATCGTGAAAAAAAAAGCTGCGGTAAAAAAATATTTAATCATAAATGTTTTTTTCAAAATTGATAAAGGTTTTGCGGATAATATTTTCTGTAAATATTCAATGCAGCTGTTGCAATAGAAAAAATGTTATTCTCCTGAAGGTATATTTAAAGTTGTATTCAATGAAACCGGCACACCAAAATTGGGTGTTCCATCCGCATTCCAGGTAAATTTCTGCATGCGTGTACTTCTTGTAGATCCACATCCCTGGCCATTTTCAGGCATTGGGTTAGCATGATATATTATCCAGTCTTCTGTTCCGTCGGGAGATTTGAAAAAACTATTATGGCCGGGTCCATAAACATTATTGCTTACGCTTTTCATAAATACCGGTGTTGCAGATTTCGTCCAGTCGGCGGGGTTTAGAGGGTCGCCATTGTCTTTAAGAGAAAGCAGTCCGAGCCCATATTCATCTGTCCAGCAGCCATCAGCAGAAAAAACCAGGAATATTTTCCCCTGTGGATTTCTTACTATTTCCGGGCCTTCATTAACGTTGCCATTTGTTTCCCAGCTAAACTGAGGAGTAGATAACAGTACCCGGTTACCTTCCAGGGTTAAAGGATCTTTCATTTTTGATATATATATATTCTGCGTACTGCTTACATTATCAGGATGGCCACTCCATATAAAATAATCAATGTTATTCAATTCCAGGACAGTGCCATCAATAGCCCAAAAATCGGCCGAAGAATTAAATATCCTGCCCTTATCTGTCCATGTTCCAACTGAAGGATCTGCATTATCATTTTCTAAAACAAATGTTCTTTGAGTATTTAGTGTTATTCCATCACCAGCCGTATAATAAAGAAACCATTTGTTATTGATAAAATAAAATTCAGGTGCCCAAAGATTATGGCTATTAGGACCGGTGGATGGAGGCGAAAAAACAGTAAGATAGGGCGCTTTTGAAAGCATGCTCATGGCCATCGTTTTCCATATCCCTACCCTGTCGCCCAGAGTATTTGTATAATAATAGGTTGATCCGGATTTGGTAACGAAAGGATCAGGGCCTGTAAGAAGCAATGGATTTTGAAATGTTTTTCCGCTAACAGGTGGATTTACAGGTGGGTATGGGTTACCACCAGAACCTGCACTTTTATTGCAAGCCTGGTTGCTAATAATAAGCAGTAAAAAAATCGCCGGATATATCCTTTTTTTTATTACTGTTACAATGTTTTTCATAAATGGTTATAAAGCTACACCCATTATAATAATTTTTTCATTCATTTTTCAGATGAGATTTTTTTTATCAGTCCTATCTCATCCTTGCGATAGGGAGTACCATCTGTCAAAAAAATATCATGAAACCATTCTGCTGGTTCGCCCCCATCCTGGATTGGAGTATCCCACGCATATTTTGTATTTGTTTTCCCGGTTACAAAACCCCAGTTAATTGCACCTACATTTTCTTTTTTCAAAAGAGGAAGTATGGTTGAAAACCTGCTATTCCTTGGGCGTGCCATATATTCTGTGCAAATCAAGGGACGCCCGGTGGCCTTCAACATTTCAATAACGCGCTGATGCCATTGTACTTCTTCGTAGTCGTGATAGGTCACCACATCAGAAT
>JACDBU010000241.1 GCA_013694745.1 Chitinophagaceae bacterium | reverse complement strand
AAGTGGAACGAAACAACGAGCTCATTAAAGATATTACCGATGCCGTTTTCATCAATCCAAAATTATATCCATCAAAAAAAGATCTTGATCTTATCTATCCATATACCCATGAACCCTTCATAACTATATCTCCTTCCAGTGTTTGGTTTACCAAGCAATATCCTTTCAGCAAATGGCAAGACCTGATAAATAATTTATCATCTTATAAAATATACCTGTTAGGAGGCCCGGAAAAAAATAGGGATTGCAAAGAACTGGCGGCTGCTTCTGCCCATAAAAACATCGTGGTTTTGGCCGGTGAATTAACTTTTTTACAATCTGCCGCTTTAATGAGCAAAGCTGTAATGAACTATGTAAATGACTCAGCTCCATTGCATTTTGCTTCTGCAATGAATGCACCGGTAACTGCCATATTTTGTTCCACCATCCCGGCATTTGGATATTACCCTTTATCCGACAGATCGGTTGTAGTGGAAACTGTGATCCCGCTTAGCTGCCGCCCTTGCACCTTACATGGAAGAACAGCCTGCCCTTTAAAACATTTTAATTGTGCTTATACAATTGAAACTGCACAATTAAAGGAAAGTATTAATTTGTGAAATATGGGAACCGATTACGAAGCCGATATAGTAAAATGCCTTGATACATTGCGCTCCGGTGGTATCATACTTTACCCAACGGATACGATATGGGGAGTAGGATGCGATGCGTCAAATAATTCAGCGATCCAAAAAATTATTAATTTAAAAAACAGGCCCGACATTAAAGCAATGATATTATTGGTGGCAAGCAAAGAAATGTTATTGAAATACATTGAATATCCCGGGGAAAAAATATTCGAATATTTATCTGAACAAAAAAAACCAACTACCGTTATTTATAAAGCGAAAGATGAATACGACATGTTAAGCAATAACGGAACTATAGCCTTACGCATAACAGATGATCCGTTTTGCAATTCGCTCATAAAACAATTTCATAAACCCATTGTATCAACTTCGGCAAATATATCTGGTGAAAGCTCTCCCGAAAATTTTAAACAGGTTAGCGATAAAATAAAAAGCGGTGTTGACTTTATTGTTCAACACCGCCAGGATGATCATTCAAAAGTAAATCCATCAGCTATTATAAGAATGAATCAAAATAATACAATCGAAATTTTACGCAACTGATCATAATAATGTAAAGCCAATACCTAATTGAATACTCTGGTTTTTCCACTTATCAGAATTGGTAATATTGCTTACGTTAGACAAGCCAACAACATATCTTCCATAAACCCTGAATTTTAAAAAGTGCAGCTGCAAACCTGCCAGCAATGAAAAATCTCCTTTTTTAAATGCATCGCTTCCGTTCTGTAAAAGGTTTTTGTTTTGATCGATCAACACTCCAAACTGTGGCCCCACCTGCAGGTCAGCGATCTTTGCCAATTTGTAATTTAAAATTAAAGGAATGGTAAGATACTTGAGTTTGATCTGGGATACATGATTGAACTGGTATACAGAACTAAAATTAGAAGATGTATCCTGGTTTACCTGGTTCAATAAAAATTCAGGCTGAAAACTTATTTTTCCTCCCAATCCTACTACTGCAAATGCACCCACATGGTAGCCAAAGGTAAATTGGTCTTTGAAAGACTGGCCGGATATCTTATTGATACTGGTGCCTGCCTTTAAACCAACGTGCAGTGTTTGCGAGAATGAGGCTGAAAAAATAAATAAAGCCGTACAAAAAGAGATAAGTTTAAATTTCATGTTCGTGGTTTTAGGGCTTCAAAATTCAATATATATGCCAACCTAAATTTTAAAATCAAAATGTTTTTACAAATTTTTAAAAGGAAAAGCTAACATTAAATGCATATAACTGCGTAAACCTGTTATCCGTGGTTTTAGGAATATAATAATCAAGGTAAACTGTTGGTTCTAAGCTAAACTTCCCAATGGTATAAACAAGGTCAAGATTTAATCCCAATGATTGCAAAGTGAAATTTTGATTAGCTGACCGGCCATCGAAATTCCTGATGCGCCTGCTTTTCTTCTTTGTATAGGCGTTATAAAATGCTGCTGAACTTTTATGACTTACATCGTACCGGGTTTTGCCAAGGTTGAATAATAATTGCGGGGTAAAATTAAGCGCATTGGCAGAATTAAAAATATGATACCTTATAAAAGAATGCTCCAGTGTTCCAATCAACGAAAAAGATTTTAATTTGGTTGTAACTGTATCTATAAAGTTTATCCGTACGTTTTGATTTTGTATCCTAACGGTGGTGTCTACATGAACAATTTCACTATAGGTACCGGTAGAATAGCCCATTGCTATACCGGGTTTTAACCATGGCATTTTAAAGTTTGCATACCAGTAAAAGTCATTTTGAATAGGTGAAGTGCTTGCATTGTAATTATTTTTTACAAAATACCGGGTATAGGATATTCCGCCATTTATCGTTTTACCATTTGTATAATCATAGGCCGGTGTTAAGGATGACTGATCAAAACCAGTGATCGAATTATTAGTAATGAGGTACGTTGCAAAGGAAAGAGACAAACCACTTTTATGAAAATATCCTACGGAAGGAATAAAAACGAGTTGCTTGTTATTTTGCAGGGTATTCAATGCCTGGTCTCTTTCGCTTAAAAGCTTGTTGCTGAATCCAACGCTTATTTTAAAATTGCTTGTTGAATTATCCATTGAATCAAGCATTTTCATAAGCATATCATTTTTTAAAGCGGAATCCAGTTGCTGTTTATCGGTAACAGTTTGCGCAAATGAACTGCTGGTAATTATGCAAAATAACACGCATAGTAAAGTTAGTCTGGGCATAGAAGTTTTACAGTTTATAGTATCAAGACTGTATAACGCATGAATAGTTTAATTATTAGTAACCAAGGGCCTATATTTTACAGCCAGCTTAACACCATCCATTCAAAGTTTTGCTGGTAATAGCTTACCTTTGCGCCTCATTACAAAAAAATAATACATGAATTCTTTTGAAGGGTTAGGTTTGAATGAACAATTAGTGCGTGCAATTGCAGATCTGGGTTTTGAAACGCCTACCCCAATTCAAGAAAAAGCAATCCCTATACTTTTATCAGGCACTACGGATTTTGTAGGACTGGCACAAACCGGCACTGGTAAAACTGCTGCATTTGGAATGCCGCTTTTGCAATTAACAGATGTAAATCAAAAATATCCACAGGCATTAATTGTATGTCCAACGCGCGAGCTTTGTTTACAAATATGTAATGATCTGCAGGATTATAAAAAATATCTTAAAGGAGTTGTTGCGGAACCCGTCTACGGTGGTGCTTCAATCGTCATGCAGATAAGGGCATTAAAAAAAGGCGTTCACATTGTTGTTGCAACGCCCGGCCGGCTGATAGATATGATAGAAAGAAAAGCGATTGACCTGGAAAAAGTAAAATATGTTGTGCTTGACGAAGCTGATGAAATGTTGAACATGGGGTTTAGAGAAGACATTGATTTTGTTTTAAAAAATACCATTCGCCGGGAAAGCACCTGGATGTTCAGTGCCACAATGCCCGCAGAAGTAAAAGCTATTTCCCGCAACTTTATGCGTAACCCGCAGGAAGTAACAGTAGGCAAAAAAAATACTGCCAATGTAAATATTGATCACCAGTATTTCATAACGCCTGCCAATACACGTTTTGAAACGCTGAAGCGCCTGGTGGATTTTAACCCGGGCATGTATGGAATTATATTTACAAGAACTAAAGCAGATGCACAGGAAGTTACCGAACGCCTGGTGAAGGAAGGATATGATATTGAAGC
>JACDBU010000111.1 GCA_013694745.1 Chitinophagaceae bacterium | reverse complement strand
CGCTACCACCACTCTTCTTGTAGCCGCCACCGCCGCCACTTCCGTAACCGCCGCCGCTGCTTCTGCCGCCGCCGCCGCCATATCCACCGCCACCACCACTTCTGCCGCCACCGCCATATCCGCCGCCGCCGCTTTTTTTGTATCCACCACCACCGCCTTCAGGGCGAGGCTGAGATTCGTTAACAATTAATTTACGGCCCTGAACTTCGCTTTCGTTTAATGTAGCGATGGCAGTTTTTGCTGCTTCGTCGTCTTCCATTTCAACAAAACCGAAACCTTTACTGCGACCGGTATTTTTTTCTTTTAAAATTTTTGCACTTGTTACAGTACCATATTGGCTGAATAAGTTGCTTAAATCATCATCAGTCATTGACCAACTGAGATTTCCTACGTAGATGTTCATTGTAAAAACTTTTTTAAATTAAAAAACTAAATAATTAATGACTTAGTAGCTACAATGAACTGAAGGCACTTGGAATGAACATCAGCTAATAGAAAAACACACTAAAACCATTAATGCATATTAAAGGTAGTGATTTCTTTGAAATTTAGCTGAAAAGTAATTTTTATTTTGAAAAAAAGTTAGCTCTCATAAAGGGGCCTTTAATTTACAAATACTTGAAAGCCATGGCAATTGCAGCATAAATGCACGTAAGAGCAAATACCCCCTTAGCGGTTTTATCCCTGTTACCGTTTATATAAATAGTAAAAAGAATGGCATTTGCCAAAAGCGACATACTAATGGATACGGTGATCAGGTTAGGATTAAATTTCATCCATTGCAGCATCTCGGTTAAGGTAAGGCCATTAAATTTTACCAATTTAAACACCATGAAACCTATCAAAGGGGCTATTAAACCAAGAGCCATACCAAACACAAAATTGTCTTTTTTAAATATCATTTTATGTTCCAGTTTTTTTCAAGCTGTTTTTTTAATTCATAATTAGTAAGATCAAACTGTACCGGTACTACGCTAACATAATTATTTTGAAGGGCCCAAACATCGGTGTCATCACTTTTATCGAAATTGATAAATTCACCGGTAAGCCAGTAATATTTTTTACCATGGGGATCCATGCGCTCATCAAAATCTTCCTCATATTTGGCATAGGCCTGCTTACATATTTTAATTCCTTTCATCTCTTCCAGGGGAACAGCCGGTATATTTACATTCAGTAAAAGATGCTTATCCATTTTTGTTTTTAGCAGGCTTTCCACAATTTTATGAACGTAAAATTTTGACGCAATAAAATCTGCTTCAAACCGGTAATCCAGCAATGAAAAACCAATACTTGGATTACTTTCAATACTTGCTTCCATAGCTGCACTCATTGTGCCACTGTATATTACATTGATAGAATGATTGGCGCCATGGTTGATGCCACTAAGACAAATATCTGGTTTGCGGTGCAGCACCTTGTCAACTGCAAGCTTGACACAATCAACCGGTGTACCGCTCGTTTGCCATGACTCAACGCCATCAAACATATCCTCTACTTTATTCAGGCGCAAAGGAACGCCGATAGTAATAGCGTGCCCCATGCCGCTCTGTGGCTTATCCGGTGCCACAACAACTACCTGTCCCAGGCCTTTCACTGCCTCCACAAGATTGCGTATACCCGGTGCCGTTATACCGTCGTCATTTGTGATTAAAATAATGGGGCGTTCAATTTCTTCAGCCATAAATACTTTCTTTTCCAATTTTGTTCCTCTTGCAACTTGCTACTTGCTACTTGCTACTTTCTACTTGCCACTCCGTTCTCACAAAAATAACATTCCCCAACTATAAGCATCCGGGAAAATAAAAAAGGCATTGACATCATCAATACCTTTTGCATTTTTTTTAAACACCATCATCCGGGTTTGTACTGGCTATCCGGAACGGGTTTATTAATTTCAATTTTATCAAATGTTGTTGAGCCGCCGGAAGGGCCTGCACCCGGGTTGCTGATTGTATGCGGGAACATTACACCTTCCACTAATCCATAATCTGCGTAATCAGTGATCATCTCCATTTCTTTTGGAGGTGTACCTGCATTCCTTCCACCCATTCCCATAGTCATCTGCCGGGTTTGAATAATCATATCCGTTTTTGTATCAATAAAATAAGTAATGTCTTTACCGGAACTGCCCAGGGTTAGTTTAACTTTATAACAGCTTTTTCCATCTGCTGTATCTTTTCCTAACAGTTGCACTTTATTTCCTTTTGCTGCATAATCAACCAAGGGACCAGCAATGTCAAGATCCGGCTGCATTGCTTTTACACGGTCTGCAGGCATTGGCTCCACATTTGTGGAACGTATCGGGATAAAAGACCATCCTTGATTTGTAGTAATAATGGTGTACCCGGTAGTTCCTCCCATTTCAAAGTCAGTGCGGGAAAGTTTCCCCTGCACCTTTGTGATCCTGATGGTTACATCCGTTCCCATCATCTGGCGTATGCCTTCCATGTATAAACTTTTGATGGCATTTAATTTATCTTTTCCACCCCTTGCATCCAGGTATTTATTTATCACTTCATCCACCGTTTGCCCCTGCGCAAATTGCATGAACACAATCCCAAAAATGAATACCACAAAAAGAACAATATTTTTCATTTCTCCTGATTTAGAATTTGCAAGTTAATTTATTACAATGAATCGGTGTTTTACTCAAGATTGTTTAACAATTAATTTATCATTTTAAAAGGTAACTATATACGTCTAGACCAAATACGTATATAATTTGTTCTCGTTTATACGATTTTATAAAAAATTTCGTTTTAAGATGGCACGGTATTGTATTATTAAGATAAACTCTATTTATATGAAATTGATCGCTCCGCTTATTTTTTTCTGTCTTATATTATCCGCTTGCAAAAAAGATAATAAACTATCTGCAGAAGAAATAAGAGTAATTGAAGTAAATAAGGCAAAACTCTATGCCAGATGGCATTTTGTATCACTAGTTACGTCTGGGGAAGTAGAAACAAATGCAACCCCGTCTTATGCAGACGATTTTTTAGAATTTAGGACTGATGGAAGAGGTACAATATCAGAGGGAGCTCTTAGTGATAATCCGAATATATTTACACCACAAGATTTTGACTGGAAATTTAGAGATACCGCCAATATAGATTTTGGAGCTGACGAGATAACATTACAAAAGCTAAATGATACTGCGTTATGGTTTACAACTATCCGCAACAAAACAGGCTCTGCACATGATGAATGGCGTTGGAAACGATAATCATTGGTAAATTTTTTAAAAATTAGTATGTTACTATTTCTATGGTAAAGGGTAATCCTAAGCCAAAAAAGAAAGCTAACAAAAAACGATAAAAGCCATCTGCCCTATTAGAGCATTGGTGTTTGTTCTTAAATTTTTTTCCACACATTTATTTAATGCCATGAGTAATAGGGAATTTCTCAACATGCAATATTTACACAAACCAATCTGCACCGGTTAAAAATATTTTTTTACCATTCAATGCAGAAGTGCCAAAATTTAAGGCGGATAAAATACTTGACCAATCTTTTTTGTGGTATTGATTACAATGATTCTTATTTTTTTATATCGTAAATATTAAAAAATAATTTTTCTGCTTGTGTGGTCTCATACGTATATAGTTTACCTTTTAAAATAATGATTTATATACCGTAAAGAACGCAAAGAAAATCTTGTAGTGCCGCAAAGAACATTACAAACTATTGCGTTTCCTTTGCGTTCTTTGCATGACAATTGTTTTACAACAATAAAAAGAAATGAAATTTTCAGTCAGGGGAAACATTGTAGATATCACGGCAAAAAATATTTTCTATGGGGAGGTGTTCGTTGAAGGTGGAAAAATAATATCAATACAGCAGTTTAACAATTCAGCCAATGAACGATACCCATACATTCTGCCGGGATTTATAGATGCCCATGTACACATTGAAAGCTCCATGCTCGTTCCTTCCGAATTTGCAAAACTTGCAGTTGTGCACGGTACGGTGGCAACAGTTAGTGATCCGCATGAAATAGCCAATGTTTGCGGAATAAAAGGTGTGCAATTTATGATTGAGAATGGAAAGACTGTGCCCTTTAAATTTCATTTCGGCGCACCCAGTTGTGTGCCGGCTACCCCTTTTGAAACGGCAGGTGCACAATTAAATTCCGCCGAGGTTGATCTCCTTTTACAACAGAAAGAAATATATTATTTAAGTGAGATGATGAATTTTCCCGGTGTATTGAACAGGGATGAATCCGTATTAAAAAAAATAGATTCCGCAAAAAAATATAAAAAACCGGTAGATGGCCATGCACCGGGTTTAAGAGGTGAGCATGCGAAAAAATATATTGATGCGGGCATAAGCACCGATCATGAATGTTTTACAGAAAAAGAAGCCCTTGATAAATTACAATACGGAATGAAAATATTGATCCGCGAGGGAAGCGCTGCAAAAAATTTTGAGGCGCTGGTGGGTCTTCTGCATGAGCACGCGGGAAATATGATGTTCTGCAGCGATGATAAACATCCTGATAGTTTAGCTGAAGGCCATATCAATGAGCTGTGCAAAAGGGCGGTTGAAAAAGGCATCGATGTATTTAATGTTTTGCAGGCCGCCTGCATAAACCCGGTTGATCATTATAAAATGGATGTGGGTCTGTTGAAGCAGGGTGATGCAGCCGATTTTATTGTAACAGAAGACCTTCGAAATTTTAAAGTGTTACAAACTTATATCAATGGAGATCTGGTGGCAGCAGATGGCAGATCAAAAATTAAAAGCGAAAAATCGCAGCTGATCAATAATTTTAATTGCAGCGAAAAAAAAATATCTGATTTTATATTTTCAATTACTGATTTTGCCGCTGAAATTTCCGTGATCGTAGCGTTGGATGGACAGCTCATCACCAACAAAATATTTGCAAAGCCAAAAATAGAAAGTGGTGAGATCATCAGCGATATTGAAAATGACATCCTGAAAATGGTTGTCATAAACCGCTATAAAAATGCGCCGGTTGCAAAAGCGTTTGTAAAAAATTTTGGCTTAAAATCCGGGGCTATTGCTTCTTCCGTTGCCCATGATTCACATAATATAATTGCAGTTGGCACAGATAATAAAAGCCTGTGCAAAGCCGTGAACCTGGTAATTGAACAGCGCGGAGGTATTAGTTGCGTGGGAGAAGTTGAAATGATATTACCCTTACCGGTAGCGGGTTTAATGAGCAATGAGGACGGATACGAAGTTGCCCGGAAATACACAGAAATTGATAATTTAGCTAAAGATCTCGGCGCTACATTATCCGCACCATTTATGACGTTATCTTTTATGGCACTGCTGGTTATCCCCCATTTAAAACTTAGTGACAGGGGATTATTTGACGGGGATAAATTTGAATTGATAAATGCATAATTTTTTTAGAACTTACTCCTGGATCTTTGCGGTTATAACCTGTAAAGCCACACTATCTGTACCCTTTGGTGCAAAATATTTTGTCTTGAAATTTTTGGATGTGCCCGGAGAAAACACTTCATAAACCGTTTCATTATCGGTTTCAAGTAGGGTGCCTGTTTTACTATAGAAGTCCATTTTTACGTTTATATCTTTATAAGAACATACAGATGCTTTATTGGTAACAATTCCTCTGACAACTGTTTGTCCCAGTAAATTCCGCTTATCGCTGCCGGTAACTTTTAAAAAATCCTGGGGCGTCTTTTTTTCTTTGTTCAGCAAATCTTCTTTGGTTAATTCATAACTGTTTTTTACCGGTGCACCTGTTTTTGAATCGGGGGTATTATTACAGGAAAATAAAACGAAAGAACCGCAAATAATTACAAGGAATATATTTTTCATTGCTGGATTGTTTTTTATAAAGCAAATTAAAAATATTGAATACATCTTTTCTTAAAGAATAAAGGAAGTTAAAAATAATAGAAAGCTTAAAACATTATCAAACTAAATAATTAAACAAAGGCGTTCCTTTTTAAGAAAGTTGCCTGTTTATGCTTCTGTTCCCAGCCATAAAGCCCCGCCTATGCTGTTGCGCGTGGCGCCTGTAACAGAATTCATTATATTGTATTCTTCCCGCCAGCGCAAAGTGCCTAACAGGGCCATTATAAGCGCCTCTTTGTATAAAACAACATTAGTATCGGGAATTATTACGGTTACATTTATCTCATCTAAAACCAGTTTCAGGCGTTCCATTAAAAAAGAATTTAAAGCTCCTCCACCTGTTGCGAAAAGCTGGAAGATTGGTGTTGCAGAGTCTGCGAATGACAAGGCCTCAACCTTTTGTAATTTGAAAGCGTTTTTTATTTGTACAACGATATGTTCAACATACGTTCGCATTGCAATGTGGATGTCTACCTTTGAATTTTCCAGGATTGGAATTATGGTATTTGTTCCAAACTGGTTTGATAATGATTTAGGATTGGGCAGCTTATAATATTCTAATGCGTTTAATTTTTGTAAAAGTGCATCATCAACTGTGCCCGCCCTGGCAATTTTGCCATCATCATCAAACGGCAAACCTTTTTTTTCTGCAAGCATATTCAAAATGCGATTGGCCGGGCAAATATCAAAAGCAATAATCTTCTGTCCATTGTTAAAGGTGATATTTGCGATACCCCCAATATTCAAAAAGCAATCATGATCAGCAAACAATAATTTTTCTCCTGCCGGAACTATTGGTGCTCCTTGTCCACCAAAAGCAATATCCATTGCACGAAGCTCATTTACCACCGGCAATTTTGTTTCTGCCGCAATCGCGGCACCATCGCCGAGCTGTGCGGTTAATTTTTTTGCGGGAAAATGAAAAGTAGTATGCCCATGCGAAACAATAAGATCAACCTTGTGTTGCAAAGCATTTTTTTCAATGAATTCATTTACCCTTTCACCGAGATAGTGTCCAAAATTTACATGCAGTTGCTGGTAATCCAATGCGCTAAGATTAATGGCGCCGGATAATTTTGCTTTAAGGTCATGGGTGTAATCGTAACATCCTGAGGCAAAAATTTCATAGTTCCATTTACCTGCAGCTTCGTGCAGATGTACATAAACAATATCAAGCCCGTCAAGTGAACTCCCACTCATCATTCCAATAACCTTATAAATCATAAATTGCTTTTATATTCCTAATTTAGCCTGCAAGCCATATAGTTTATTCAAATTTATAAAATTAATTTTTGGACTTTTTAAAACGAACGCTTCAGTAAATAACTACAAAATATGGTCATCAATTTAAGCGGGCAACATTCTTTAGTAAGCAACTGGATAAGTGAGATCAGGGATTTTGATTTGCAAAGTGACCGTATGCGTTTTAGAAAAAATCTTGAGAGGATAGCAGAAGTAGCAGCATATGAAATAAGTAAGAAGCTGCCATTTGTACAAAAAGAGATTACTACACCATTAGGAATAGCCAGCTGTAACGTTTTAGCTACACAGCCCGTGCTGGCAACTATCTTACGGGCCGGACTTACCATGCACCAGGGCTTATTAAATTATTTTGACAGGGCGGATAATGCATTTATAAGCGCTTTCCGCAAACACAAAAAAGATGGTTCTTTCGATATCAGCCTTGATTATATCAGTTGCCCGGAAATGGAAGACAAAGTGGTAATAATTTCAGATCCTATGATCGCTACCGGGGCTTCTTTAGTGAAAACAATCAAGTACATACGCGAAGAAGGCAATCCATCGGATATCCATATTGTTTGTGCGATCGCCTGCACCGTTGGGATAGAATATGTGTTAAGGGCAGAACCAAAAGCAACCATATGGTGTGGAGATATTGATGATGAGATAACGGCGAAAGGCTACATTGTGCCCGGACTGGGAGATGCAGGAGATCTTGCTTATGGAGTAAAAATACAAATGTAAGATCACCAGGGTAACTTCACCACAGAGAACATGAGCAGCAGAGTTTACGCAGTGTTCATACCACTCGCTACTCGCCACTCGTTTCCGTCATCAGCAATGACGAAACTCCGTTCCGATCTTCGGATAACTTGCTACTCTCCTTGCTACTTACTACTCGCCACTTGCCTATTGTCCATTGCATATTGCTTATTGCAACTCGCAACTCGCCACTTGCTACTCGCTACTTGCCTGTTGTGGATTGCCAATTGCTTATTATATTACATTCTAATGCAGCACTACTGAATAAAAAACAATCTTCATTAACGAACTCATAACTTAAATATTTATAACTTTATTCACCTGAATTTTTGAAAGAATGAAAATACCAGCTTGGCTTTTGATCTTTATTTTTATTTCTTTCATTGGAAAATCGCAAGACCCGCATTTTTCTCAATTCTTTTCTTCCCCCTTAACGCTTAACCCGGCTTTTACCGGCAAGTTTGATGGTAACTTACGACTTGCAGGAAATTTTCGCAATCAATGGCCTGCTTTCAATAACGTGTATACAACCTCTACGTTAAGTGTTGATTTTCCGATCATGCAAAAACACATCCCGGAGAATGATACCTGGGGTTTAGGCATTTTGGCATTAACAGATAAAGCAGCTGCTGGCATTCTTACCAATAATTATCTAGGAATTTCCACTTCATATCACAAAGCACTTGATGAAAATGGATATAAACAGATAGGGGCAGGCTTCCAGGTAATGTATGGTGAAAAAAGACTTGATTATTCGAAGCTTATATTTGAAGACCAGCTAACCCCGTTTGGATTTAATCTTAATGTACCCAGCGCGGACATTGCCACTATAACTAAACCCGATATTAAATACCTCGACATCAATACAGGAATTTTATTCAGTGCTTCAACCAATAATAATAATAATTTTTACGTAGGCGTTTCCTTGTATCATATCAACCGGCCGAAAGAAAGTTTTACTGGCGGTGACTGGTATATTGGTTCGCGTGCTACGCTAAGTGCCGGCGGCTATTTCCCCGTTTCAGATAATCTTACCTTACATTCCAGCGGAATATATCAGCAACAATCCAAAAGCTCAGAATTAACGCTGGGTGCGGCTTTGGCAGCATCACTTGATAATGAAGCAAACAATCCTGCCAATATTTATTTTGGTTCCTGGATACGCATCAAAGATGCGGTTATTCCTTATGCCGGAATTGAATTTGCTGGTTTAAGAATAGGTGCAAGCTATGACATCAATACGTCTTCCTTAAAATCAGGATCACAAAGCAGGGGTGGTATGGAAATTTCTTTGATCTATATTAAGCGCCCTGCTGATGGCAGAAATATACCATGTCCTAAATTTTAATTTTTTTCCTGCAGGGAAAAGAGTAAATGAACGCACGCAGAGATTGCCCTGTAAGAAAAGTAACATTAGATTTTATCACGAAAGCAAAATGCAATCAAATTAATTTTTGTAAGTTCAGTGTGCTTTATGTGCCCGTGTGGTAATTTTTATTTACCCGGAAAACTCTGATACTTATTTATTATTCCTGCTAACATATTTGTTCCCTCTTAAATAAAACCGGTATGGTAACAATGCATCCGCACCGGCACTCTCCACTCCTATTCGTGCACTAACTCCTATTTCATCTTTTTTAATTTTATATCTATCTTCCGCGATATATATTTCATCCCCTGATAAAATTGTTCCGGAATGATCTTTAAAAATGCCAAGCGCCTTACCCACATTGCCGGGGCCTTTGGTGAGGGTAAAATCTGCCTTTGTCTTGCCGGCGCGTTGCAGCATAGTTTCAATTCCTTCAATGGGTTCTATTGCCCTTATTAAGATAGCGTCAGGAATATCTTTTGCATTTGTTACCACGTTAAGCATCTGGTGCATGCCATAGCAGATATATACATAAGCCGTACCGGGTGCGGCATACATGTGTTCATTCCTACTGGTACGCCGGCCGCCAAATGAGTGGGATGCTTTATCAGTCAAGGCAATATAAGCCTCTGTTTCAGCAATTCTGCCTGATGTAATTATTCCGCCAAATTTTGTGACAATAATTTTTCCGATCAGCTCGCGGGCAATATGTACAACATCTTTTCTATCATAAAAGTGAAGCGGTAATTTTTTCAACATTATTTTAAAAACTTTTTCACTTATAAATTTAATTTAAAAATTAACCCTTAAACATAAAACACGGATAAAATTTTTTATGTTTGAAAAAATCAACCACGGCAACCTTGCTTAAAGAAATCATCATAGCATTCCAGGCATACTATAAAGCACACAAGCTCATTACTAAAAACAGGATGTGGAAATGGATCATTATTCCCGGTATCATATACGCCATCCTTTTCGCTGCAGGAATTTATTTTTTCTGGCATTCATCTGCCGAGGTGATCGATTATTTCTTTTCCAAAACCGGCTTAAAAACCCTGATGGTAAAAGAACGTGACAGCTGGATGAAATTTCTTTTTATTTTCGGACAACTAATATTACAGCTTGTATTAATGTTCATTTATTTTTCATGGTTCAAATATCTTTTTTTAATTATTGCCTCGCCTGTTTTTGCCTACCTGAGCGAAAGAACGCAAGCCCTGCTCGAAAAGAAAAAATATCCGTTCAATTTTAAACAGTTCATTAAGGATGTATTCCGCGGCATCCGCATAGCTGTGAGGAACACATTATGGCAAACAGTTTATACCATCTCTATTTTATTTTTATCTTTTATACCTCTAATAGGCTGGGCCACACCCGTGCTTGCATTATTTGTTGAATGCTATTATTTTGGATTTTCAATGCTTGACTACAATAGTGAGCGGCGCAATCTTTCAGCCTCGCAAAGTATTGATTTTATTGGCCGTCATAAAGGTCTGGCAATTGGGAATGGCATGGTATTTTATCTCATGCATGGCTTACCAATTATAGGATGGATATTGGCGCCCTCCTATGCGGTAATCGCAGCTACCTTAAGTTTGCACAATAATAAAGATGTCTTTAGCTGATAAAAAATCTATGCCCTCCAACAGTATTATTTATTTGATTCCCTCTTTTCTTCATGAGAATACGGTTGAAACCATTCCCTCCTATATTATTGATGCTATAAAAAATTGCCAGGTAATTTTTGCAGAAAATGAAAGAACGGCCAGGCGATATTTAAAAAGCATTTATAAAGAAATAGTGATAGATGATTATGAGTGGTTTACCATTCACAACACAGAAGAAGCGCAGCTTGCTGTTTTTCGTGAACGGATAAAAGAAGGAAAAAATATTGCCATCATAAGTGAAGCAGGCTGCCCGGGAATTGCCGATCCGGGGCAAATATTAATAGCAGCTGCACAAAATATGAATGTTACCATCAAACCTTTGGTGGGACCAAGTTCCGTATTGCTTGCTTTAATGGCCAGTGGCCTCAATGGACAGCAATTTCAATTTATTGGTTATTTGCCAATTGACGGCCATCAAAGAAATTTAAAATTGAAAGAGCTCGAGGATGAATCAGCCAAAAAAAAATGCACGCAAATTTTTATTGAAACTCCCTATCGCAATAACCAAATGCTGGAAAGTGTACTTAAAATTTGTAAGCCTTCTACAAAAATTTGTATTGCTTCGGAGCTTACCGCAGCTACAGAATTCATTAAAACAAAAACCATTGCGGACTGGCGAAATGAAAAAACCGATCTTCATAAAAAACCGGTCATTTTTTTATTGTTAGCTATGCCTGCATCCCTTTAGCAGATGAGCCTTACATGCCATACTCACTTACCAGCCAAATGAGTGCGGCCATATTTGCGGCGCCTAAATGCAACTCGCGCTCACTTACGTTTTCAAAAACATCTGTTGCCGCATGGTGTATATCAAAATAGCGTTCACTATCGGGATTCAATCCTGCTAATGCTGTTCCAATATTTTTCAGCGGGCCTACATCAGAACCGCTTCCGCCGGGGCCAATATTATAAATTCCATATGGGTAAAATAAATTTTTCCAATGCAATATTTTATTAAGCTGCGCTTCATTCATTTCTAAACTAAACCCCCTTGGTGTAAATCCGCCTTCATCACTTTCCAATGCAAAAATGTGCTTTTCATTTTTTGCTTTGGCTTCTGAAAGATATTTTTCTCCCCCACGTCCGCCATTTTCTTCATTGGCAAAAGCTACTGCGCGTATGGTTCTTTTTGGTTTGACGCCTGACGCTTTTAATGTACGTAATACTTCAATACCCTGTACTACGCCTGATCCGTCGTCGTTTGCGCCTTCTGCAAGATCCCAGCTATCAAGGTGCCCGCCAACTGTTATGATTTCCCGGGGAAATTGCGAACCTCTTATTTCGCCGATAACATTATACCCTGTGTTATCGGGCAACATATTACAGGTAGTCCTAAAATATGCCATTACCGGGTTTCTTTTTTTTATTTCACTGCTTAAATATTCCGCATCATTTGTGCTTATTGCAACGGCAGGGATCTTTGGAAATGAATCATTATAAACCGTTACCCCTGTATGAGGATAGTCTGTAAGATTGCTGGATAATGATCTTACGATAGCGCCAATTGCTCCATACCTGCCGGCGAGCGATGGGCCTCTTGTGCGGGAAACCCCGCTTTCACCATATGCCCTGAATGTATTGATATAGGTAGGGTTCATAGGAAAATTAAAGAACACTATCTTCCCCTTTAATCCAGATGCGCCCAACTGGTTTAGTTCTGCCATGCTGCGTACTTCTATAACATTTGCGGTAATTCCTTTATCCCCTGTACCAACAGAATTCCCCAAAGCACAAAGTTTAAGATCATACGTTTTCCCACCTGAAATGATCTGTCCTTTTTCCTTCTCTCCCCTGATCCAGTGTGGTACCTGGCACGCCTGTACATACATGGTATCTGCCCCTGCATCTTTCATCATTTGAGAAACCAGGGTTACGGCTCTTGCATATTGTGGCGAGCCCGAAAGCCTTGCTCCCACTTGTTTGCAGAGTTTTCTCAAATTATTATATGCATTACCATGCGTCATTGTTTCATCAACGATCTTTTTAATGGTAGTGGAATCGTCATTCTGGGCGAACCCCGATGCTGATAATAAAAAGAGCATGACAGGTATAAAAAAATTTTTCATCTTAACTACATTTTTTTTAATAAGAGATCATTTAACACTTACCACTTTATCAACCATGTATTTTGTATCGCCCCGCCAGAATAATGCGTTCATTTTTTCTTTGTAATGGATAATGATATCCCTTCCTTCAAGTTTCGACAGCGTATCGCCTACTGATTTATCCTCAACAGAAAATTCCCACATGTTATTTATCATTACCCCGCCATTGGTTGTGTTAATGCCGCCAAGATTTAATTCACCCTCATACGTTTTGAAAAGAAAGCCTTTATGGGAAAATTTAATAAGACGCCCTGCCCTGTCTCCATCGCTGTATGTATA
>JACDBU010000105.1 GCA_013694745.1 Chitinophagaceae bacterium | reverse complement strand
CATACATGCTGAAGGGTATCCGGCGGCAGAAATGAAACACGGCCCTATTGCCCTGGTAGATGAAAAATTGCCCGTTGTATTTGTGGCTACCCATGATGAATACCATGCAAAAATTGTAAGCAATATCCAGGAAATAAAAGCCCGTAAAGGCATGGTGGTAGCTGTTATTACCGAAGGTGACGAGGTAATTCCTACAATGGCAGATGATGTTTACATGGTTCCCCCCGCAAATGAGATCGTTGCACCAATGTTAAGCGTGATACCTTTGCAATTATTGTCATATTATCTTGGTGTTGCTAAAGGCTGCGATGTTGATAAGCCCAGAAACCTGGCAAAATCTGTTACGGTGGAGTAAATAATAATTGATACTTTTAGTAGCTGCCTTTTGGCAGTTGGAAAATGAATAATCCCCCTTTTTTCATTTTATATTTTACAATTGTAGATTCATAAATGAACATCATAACGAAGCACCCGGTAAATAGTTTAGGGTATAATTTTATAGATCCAAAGTATTTACCCAAAGGAGAAGATGAGTACTACCTGCGTTTTATCCAGAACAAAAATGGGATCTCTTACCGGAAGCTGGCTGGCGAACAAAAAAAAATCCTGATTCAAAACGGCAACAGTTCCGATGATTGGAATAAAATTTTTGTGGCGGAAGCTTTCGATCCTGCCCTTGTAAAAAATTGTCATTTTTATGGATTGGTTCGTATTGGAAAATTAGAACCATACTATCTTGAATTTCATAACCTGCGTTTGCCGGTAGGCTTGTACAACAGTACCATTATCAGCAGTGACCTTGGTAACAATGTTTGCATCGATAATGTTAGTTATTTAAGTCATTATATTATTGGCAGTGAAGTAATGATAGCCAATGTTAATGAACTGTCTACCACGGATTATGCAAAATTTGGAAATGGCATTTTAAAGGATGGAGAATCTGAAACAACCAGGGTTTGGATGGAATTGTGTAATGAAATGGGAGGAAGAAAAGTTATTCCTTTTAACAGGATGTTGCCCGGAGATGCTTACCTGTGGAGCAAATACAGGGATGATGAAGAATTAATGGATAAGTTTATCGTACTCACAGAAAAAGAATTTGATAAACGCCGGGGGTATTATGGAGTGGTTGGCGACAGAACGGTAATTAAAAATTGTAACATTATTAAAGATGTGATCATAGGTACAGATGCTTATTTAAAAGGCGCTAACAAGTTAAAAAACCTTACCATAAACAGTGACAAGGAGAGAACTTCGCAGATCGGAGAAGGTTGTGAACTGGTGAATGGTATCATCGGTTTTGGCTGCAGGATCTTTTATGGCGTTAAAGCTGTTAGGTTTGTTATGGCTTCTCATTCCCAGTTAAAATATGGAGCACGGCTGATCAATTCTTACCTCGGAAATAATTCAACCATTTCCTGTTGCGAAGTACTGAATACATTGATCTTTCCTGCACATGAGCAACATCATAATAATTCTTTCTTATGTGCTTCGCTGGTTATGGGACAAAGTAATATCGCTGCCGGCGCAACCATCGGAAGCAATCACAACAGCCGAAGCCCGGATGGTGAATTGGTTGCTGGGCGTGGGTTCTGGCCTGGCTTGTGCGTGAGCCTTAAGCATAATTCTAAATTTGCCACGTTTACCATTCTGGCAAAAGCCGATTATCCTTCAGAGTTAAACATCCCAATTCCTTTTAGCCTTGTAAGCAACGACACTGCCAGTAACAGGATCATTATTATGCCTGGCTATTGGTTCATGTATAATATGTATGCCCTTGCGCGCAATGCCCAGAAATATATTGACCGCGACCGGAGAACAGAAAAAATTCAGACCATAGAATATGATTACCTGGCACCCGATACCATTAACGAAATGTTCAGTGCCATTGGCCTGCTTAAAAAAATACAGGCTGATAAAGACGGGAATTATTTTGTAAAAGGATTTGAGAACAGTAAACGGAACACCCAGGTAATAAAAGTCCCTGAATCTATTGAACTCTTTAAGGAATTGATCATTTTTTATGGTACATGTCGTTTACTGGAACATGCCCGTGAAAATAAATTTTCAACTTTTGATGATATGAAAAAAAGCATATCAACTAAAATACAGCGCAGCGAATGGATAAATGTGGGCGGACAGTTAATGGCAAAAAATGATGTTGAGAAATTAAAGCAGCAAGTTAAGAATGGAAAGATACAGAGCTGGCAGCAACTACATGAAATGTATAAACTAATTGGCGCAGAATACTCAAAAGGCAGCCTGGAACATGCTTACACGAGTTTGCTGGAGATCGAAAACATTACCACTAAGCAATTTACACCCAATGTTTTTAAAGCATTTCTGCAAAAATCAATTGCTACGCGTGAATGGATGAGCAAAGGGATCTATTCATCCCGTGCAAAAGATTACTCAAATTCATTTCGCAAAATGGTATATGATACAACAAAGGAAATGAATAATGTACTTGGTAAACTTGAGGACAATTCATTTATACAACAACAGCTTGGTATACTGGATGTTTATAAAAAGCAGGTAAAGGTAATAATGAAAAAATGGGCATTGTAACTTCACTTATGAAACAAATTATATTTCATGCCTTTCTTTTTTTATGTTTCTTTCCCCTTTTAAACGCGCAAACTTCCGTTACAAAAGATATAAAATCATTTGGCGCAAAAGGCGATGGCATAACTAATGATCAGTCAGCTTTTGAAAAAGCTGCAACTTTTTTCAATGACCGTGGCGGCAATGGAAAATTGACAATCTCCGCAGGAACCTATATCATAGGCAATCAAATTTATACGGGCAATAAACCTAACAGTTACGCATACACGGGAAAAGATGTGTTACATTTTACACACGTCAGTAATTTTAGTATTGAGGGTACCGCCAAATCCATTTTAAAATACGCAGACAATTTGCGATTTGGATCCTTCGATCCTAAAACGCGAAAGCGGTACGATCATTCAAATGGTTTTTATAATACTGCCTATGTAGCTGCTATTGGCTATTGCATTTATTTTGATAACTGCACCGGCGTATCCATTAATCATCTTAGCCTAGACGGCAACAGTAAAGCCATAAATTTAGGTGGCGGCTATGGTGATGTAGGCATACAGCTTCCGCATTATGGTATTTTCATTAAAGATTGCCATGCTGTTGTGATCAATTATGTTATTGCACACCATTTTGCATGTGATGGAATTTGCATATCCAACATTGCAAGTACTAAAAACGATGGCGTTCAATTATTGAACTCTTCTTTTACTTTTAATGCGCGCCAGGGATTGTCGTGGATCGGGGGCAATGATCTTACCGTAAATAACTGCAAGTTCGATCATTCAGGAAAAGGAAATTTTTATTCGCCACCCGGCGCCGGTGTTGATGTTGAAGCCGAAATTGGTCCCGTAAAAAACGGACGATTCACCAATTGTGAATTTATTGATAATACCGGGCCGGGCATGGTAACCGACCAGGGGAATGACAGTGAATGTTCCTTTTCAAAATGTACATTTTGGGGAACTACCAACTGGTCTATCTGGGTTAATAAGCCTGCTTTTACTTTTACAGACTGTAATGTTTATGGATCATTTGTGTGGGGCTATGATTCACCGGATGAAAAAAATGCTACAAAATTTTTAAGGTGCTCCTTCGAAGATAAGCCCTACAACGGCATAGCGCCCTATGGTAATTTTTTGGTAGAAAGCAATTTTAAAAAAAGACTAACTTTTACAGATTGCAATTTTACAGCAAATAAAAAGAAATTATGCTGGATAGAATTGTATAGCAATTTAGATGATGAAAAATGCAAATTCTTACATTGCGTTTTTACCGTCAAAAATGCAGGTTACCAGAAGGGTGATTTTGTTGCCGTTATGCGTGGGGTACTCATTGAAAACAGTATTTTTAATTTTGCAAATCCAGATGCAAAAAGTAAAAATTATTATATAGAAGGATTTACTAAACCTGATGTGCCGGATAAAAAAGGTAATAAAGCCATTTACCAGGCAAATAAATGATTTACAAAAAGATATCTTCTAATTAATGGCGGTTCATTTGTTCACTGAAAGTTCAAGCATTACCGGATATTTATTAGACATCTGGAATAATGCTTCAGCAACATCTGCCGGTACGGCACCATTTGGATGATTTTCTGAAGTTACAGAAATACCATCTCTTGCCCCATCGTTTCCAAAAGTGTGATATGAACCTTGTACATATTTAAACTTGCCGGACCCGGTTGCAATAGAAGGGGAAATAAAAATATGATCATACCAAAACTTCGCTCCTCCTCCTGTACCACAAGTGTTTGGTTGATCATCTTTTTTTCTTGTAGAGGTGGTTAAGTATTTTGCAAAGGCATCCGGATTTTGTGTCCAGTCTGCCGGGTATTTCAATGTATTATCCGGGTTAAACGGTGGGTCACAAAACCTAAAACCTGCATCTGTATTGGCTGTTAGGGTTTGATAGCCGGGTTCATCTGTAGCTCTCAAATTAAAATCTCCCATATCAATAATGTCAGGCAATTTTTTAAAATATTTTCTGAGGTTGGTTTCTATGGTATTCATTTGCTCATCTCTTTTCTCTGATTCTTTACCTGATTTTGTATGGTTGAGTATTACATACAAAAAAGTGGTATCGCCTTGTTGTACACCATTTTTATAATATAATTTGTACATATCAAAATCCGTTTCGTAATTACATAAAATGTTTTCAGATGAATAGCCGAATTTACTTTTATCATAAAATAATAAATTCATGTTGTTACCTCCTGCTGAGTTAGTTGGTGGGCAATACGCATATCGATCAGGGAATGCTGCATTTACTGCCTCTGAAAGAATTGAATCACCAAAACCTTCGGGCCCGCTGGCATTTTGATCTCCTGCATTTAACTTGAATGCATTTATTTTAACCAGTCCCAAAATATCCGGATCAGCATTTTTAACTATGGTTTTTAAATACCCGTGCAGCACAGAACTTGAAGCCTGGCAGTCATCTCCATATTTAAGCACATTGTAGCTCATAACCCTTAACCCACCTGCAGTCCGTGCAAAATCATGATTACCGGAGGCTGAAGAAGAAGAGGTGCTGTCAATTACTGTTGTGTTTGTATTTTGATTCGACCCCGGGTTATTACAGCTTACAAGCAGAGCCAGTACCGGGCTTACCAAATAAATCAGCTTTCTCATTTTAAAGATTATGTTTTATTTCTGAAAAAAATATTCTACAGCCATAGCATATCCTTTTAATCCCAAACCAATAATAGTCCCTTTACATTTTGCAGATATGTGGTTTATCATACGAAATTCTTCCCGTGCATTTATATTGGATACGTGCACTTCAATAACAGGCGCTTTGGAAGCAGCTACTGCATCACCAATAGCAACAGAAGTATGTGTATATCCCCCGGCATTCAAAATAATGCCATCCATTTTCATTCCAGCCCGCTGTATCTCATTGATTAATTCTCCCTCTATATTGCTTTGAAAATAATCAAAGTCAATTGTTTCATAGCGGTGACGCATTTTTTCAAAATAATGTTCAAAGGTTTGACTGCCGTAAATTTCAGGTTCCCTTACCCCGATAAGATTTATATTGGGGCCATTGATGATAGAAATTTTCATACTAAAAGATTAATGTTTTTGTTGTGCATACAAATTTATAGCCAACTCTTTATTTACCTGCATCCGCTTTTATAAGATCAATGAACTCATCAAATAAATAACGGCTGTCGTGCGGGCCGGGCGTCGCTTCCGGGTGATATTGTACCGAAAACGCCGGCCTGTCCTTCATCCTGATGCCTTCTATAGAGTTGTCATTTAAGTTCACATGCGTTATCTCAATATTTTCTGCTGCCTTTACTGCTTCCGGGTTTACGCCAAATCCATGATTTTGCGTAGTTATTTCACATTTGCCGGTGATCATATTTTTTACCGGATGATTTAAACCCCTGTGCCCATGATGCATTTTGAAGGTAGGGATATCATTTGCCAATGCAAGTAATTGTTGCCCCAGGCAAATTCCAAAAAATGGCTTTTTGGCTGCGAGAATTTTTTTTATGGTTAACACAGCATAATCCATTGGCTCCGGATCGCCCGGGCCATTGCTGATAAAATATCCATCGGGTTTAAATGCTTCCAGTTCTTCAAAAGATGTTTTGGCATTGAATACTTTTATGAATGCGCCTCTTTCCAAAAGGCAATGCAAAATGTTTTGCTTTACCCCATAGTCGAGCACGGCGATCCGTATAGCGCTGCCTGGTTCACCAAGTTCATAATTTTTTTGGGTTGATACTACTGAGGCCAATTCCAATCCATTCATTGAAGGCACTTTTGAGAGCATCCCTGCCAGTTTTTTCTCATCAAAATTATCGGATGAAATAATGCAGTTCATTGCGCCCCGTGTGCGTACATGTTCTACTAACGCACGGGTGTCGATGCCATCTATCGCCACTACGTTCTGATCTTCAAAATATTTTTGTAATGATTCCTCGGCTTTAAAACGGGAATATTGATCTTCGAGATTTTTTCCTATCACCCCTTTTACTTTTACACCATTACTCTCCACATCTTCTTTTTTTACCCCGTAATTTCCTATGTGTACATTATTCATTATCACTACCTGCCCGTAATAACTTGGATCAGTAAAAACTTCCTGGTAACCCGTCATCCCGGTATTGAAGCATATTTCCCCGGTAGCCGTGCCTGTTTTACCAAAGGCTTTGCCATGAAAAATATTTCCATCTTCTAAAATTAAAATTGCTGGGAGCGCTGGCTTGAATGAAGGCATGAAATGCGAAAAGTTTTGCAAAGAAAAGAAAAATGTATGAAACAGGATACGGTACTTTGGATAAAGAAAAGCCAAACTGATTTTTACCCGCTAAAAATCTTCCCTTCATAAAAAAACCTGCATTTCTGCAGGTCTTCAATTATTTAATTGGTTCTGTGGGAGCAATTGGCGTGGTATCAGCTTCTTCTTTCTTTTCCTCAGCTACATTTTCACTGCCATCGGCTGCCTTCTTGCGTCCCCCTGCACGACGGGTTTTCTTAACCGCATCTTCTTTAACTCCGGCCTCTTTACCGTAAACCTCGTTGTAATCAACAAGCTCTATCATCCCTATCTCTGCATTATCACCGGCTCTTTTGCCTAATTTGATAACACGGGTATAACCACCGGGGCGGCTTGCAATTTTCGGACTGATAACATCAAATAATTCTTTGATAGCTTCTTTATCCTGTAGATAGCT
>JACDBU010000093.1 GCA_013694745.1 Chitinophagaceae bacterium | reverse complement strand
TTACAGAATCCAGTGCTGAAGATCTTCCTGCCGTTCAGGTTGGGGATCCTTTCCAGGAGAAAAAATTATTAGAAGCCTGTCTTGAGATAATCTCTGCAGATGTTTTGGTAGGAATGCAGGATATGGGTGCGGCGGGTATTATTTGTTCTACTTCAGAAACGAGTGCAAAGGGAGTTTCTGGTATGAGGATCAATCTTGAGAAAGTTCCCGTTCGTCAGGAAAATATGAAACCCTGGGAATTATTATTGAGTGAGAGCCAGGAAAGAATGTTGCTGGTGATCCATAAAGGAAGAGAAGAAGAAGTAATGAACATTTTTGAAAAATGGGATCTGCCCTGTTCCGAAATTGGAGAAGTAACGGGTGACGGAATGCTTAGGTTTTACATGGATAACAAGCTGGAAGCGGAGCTGCCTGCAGAAAGCCTGGTACTCGGGGGAGGCGCACCGGTTTATGAAAGAGAAATAAAAAAGCCGGCATATTTAGAGAAGATACAAAAGTTCAGTTTAAAAAATATTCGTGTTCCAAAAGATTTAAAAAATCTTGCAGAACAAATCATTGCCCTCCCTGCTATCGCATCCAAAAGATGGATCACTACCCAGTACGACAGCACGGTAGGCATCGCCAACAGTAACACCAATGCACCTTCTGACGCATCTATTGTACTGATAAAAAATACTACAAAAGCCCTGGTTATAACAACTGACTGCAACAGCCGTTATGTTTTTGCAGATCCTTACATTGGTTGCATGATCGCTGTAAGTGAAGCCGCCAGGAATATTGTTTGCAGCGGTGGTGTGCCATTGGGCGTAACCAATTGCCTGAATTTTGGAAACCCCTACGATCCGGAAGTATATTACCAGTTTGTTGAAGCGATAAAAGGAATGGGAGAGGCATGTAAAAAATTTGAAACACCGGTAACCGGCGGTAATGTGAGCTTTTATAACCAATCTCCTGATGGCCCGGTATATCCAACCCCAACCATCGGTATGGTGGGCCTGCTTGAAAATATTGATGATAAAATGACACTGGATTTTAAGAACGCAGGTGACGTAATTTACCTTGTTGGTGAAAGCCAGGATGATATTGGTTCCTCTGAATACCTGCATAAAATATGCGGCGTTGAATTTTCACCCGCACCCCATTTTGAACTGGAGCAGGAATTTCGTGTGCAAGGTGCCGTTAGGGAACTCATTAAAAATAAATTGATACTTTCAGCCCACGACATTAGCGAGGGCGGTTTATTTGTTACATTATGCGAGAGCGCTTTTAATAATAACCTTGGTTTTAACGTGGCACAGGTTAAAAATAAAATAAGGAAAGATGCTTATTGGTTTGGCGAGGCCCAAAGCCGGGTAGTGGTGAGCGTTTCACCCGGCAGCACGGAAGCATTTGAAAAAAGTGTTGATACTTTTGAAAAGCTTGGTACAGTTACGGAAAAAGAAATCATAATTGATAAAGAAAACTGGGGAAATATCATGGCCTGGAAAGATAAATATGAAACCAGTATAGAGAAACAAATGAAAAGTTACCTGCCCGAATAATGATGCGAAAAGATGCCATTATAATTGTTACCGGCGCAGCTGGCTTCATTGCAAGCTGCCTTGTTTCATTATTGAATAAAGAAGGATATGAAAATCTTATACTGGCTGATGAATTCTCGGAGGAAGAAAAAGAGCTGAATCTTCATAATAAAATATTTATAGCGCGTATAGAAAGAGAGAATTTATTTGAATGGCTTGAAATTGAAAAACCCAAAGTTGAATTTGTTTTTCACCTGGGCGCACGCACCGATACAACCGAATTCGATTACGCAATACACCAACACCTGAATGTTGAATATTCCCAAAAAATATGGAGCTACTGCACTAAAAACAAAATACCACTCGTATATGCTTCATCCGCTGCCACCTATGGTTTGGGCGAATTTGGGTATAATGATGATCACAAAATTATCAATAGCTTGCAGCCATTAAATCCATATGGTGTATCCAAAAATGAATTTGATAAATGGGCCCTTCAACAAGCGGAGTCTGAGTCGGCAGTACAAGATGCCCTGTCAAACACGCCTCCGTTCTGGGCAGGATTAAAATTCTTTAATGTGTATGGTCCTAATGAATACCATAAAGCCAGGATGGCCAGTGTAATTTTTCATTCATACAACCAGGTCAAAAAAAGTAGCGAGGTGAAACTCTTTAAATCTTATAAAAATGATTTTAAAAATGGGGAACAGTTACGGGATTTTATCTATGTAAAAGATGTAATTAAGATATGTTACTGGTTTATGCAAAATCAACATACCAGTAATGGGATTTATAATGTGGGCACGGGAAAAGCACGCACGTTCAACGACCTGGTAAAAGCAACTTTTGCAGGTTTGGATTTGGAATCCAAAATAAATTATATTGATATGCCCGGGGATATAAAAGATAAATACCAGTATTATACAGAAGCAAATATGAATAAGCTTAAACGGGCCGGCTATACTGATGAATTTTATTCTTTAGAAGATGGTGTGGATGATTATGTAAAAAATTATTTGAGTGAGAATAAATTTTATTAATAAACTTAGGTTTCATTTCCATCATCTCACCCTTGCTTTATAAAACGCCAATACATGTTTGTATGCATCCGATGTGGCGGCTACATCATGCACCGGGTTGCTTGGATTTGCAAAACCATGATCTGCATCATATTGTTTGATCGTAAGATTTTTTTT
>JACDBU010000091.1 GCA_013694745.1 Chitinophagaceae bacterium | reverse complement strand
ATCCTGCACACGCCAGGATGATCCTTGATGTATGGAAAGACTGGGATGATAATGCCTTTGACAGGCATAATTATATGGCCGATACACTTACAATGATATTACCAGATGGATCGGTTACGAAAGGGATGGCTGCAAATTTAGAAGGCGCAAAAAAATACCGCGGTAGTCTTACCAGTTCAAAAAGTACGGTGGATGCATGGATTCCCTTAAGAAGCACTGACAGAAATGAGGACTGGGTTGCTATCTGGGGAAATGAGACCGATACGCATGCCGACGGTACTGTTGATAAAAGAGAGATCCAGGAAATCTGGAGAATAAATAAAGATGGTAAGATCGATTATATGAAACAATATTCTGGAAAATCTCCTATGCCGAAATAAATTAAATAATTATGAATACAAAGCCCCCGGTTTTTACCAGGGGCTTTTATATTGAATGTATTTTATTGACCGCATCTTTTATTTATATTACCAGCATTGCATCACCATAACTGAAAAAACGGTATTTATCTTTTATGGCTTTCTTATATATTTCCATGGTAAGATCATAACCTGCAAATGCACATGTCATAATAAGCAGACTGGTTTTAGGCAGATGAAAATTGGTTACCAGTGAATCAGCAATATTAAATTTATAAGGCGGATGAATAAAATGATTCGTCCATCCTTCTGAAGGTTTCAGAAATTTTTGCGCCGTAAATGATGATTCCATAGCCCGCATTGTGGTAGTGCCTATTGAACATATACGCTTCCCCTGCTCTTTGGCTTTGTTTACAATCTTACAGGCTTCTTCATCAATATGGTAATATTCAGCATCCATTTTATGCTTACTAAGGTCTTCCACTTCTATCGGCCTGAAGGTGCCCAACCCGGTATGTAAAGTTACTTCAGCAAAACGGATACCTTTAATTTCAAGGCGCTTTATAAGTTCGGTACTAAAGTGCAAACCCGCTGTAGGAGCGGCAACTGCTCCTTCCATTTTTGCATATACGGTTTGATAACGCTCTTTATCTTCTTCTTCGGGTTTACGTTTTATGTATTTAGGCAATGGGGTTTCACCCATAAAATAAAGCATCTTTCTAAAGTCTTCTTCATTACCATCCCATAAAAACCGGATGGTTCGGCCGCGGCTGGTGGTATTATCAATAACCTCTGCAACCAACTCATCATTTTCTCCAAAATACAGTTTGTTGCCCACTCTTATTTTCCGCGCAGGGTCAACGATCACATCCCATAAACGATTTTGTTTATGCAATTCTCTTAATAAAAAAACTTCGATCTTAGCACCGGTTTTTTCCTTGCGGCCATACATCCGGGCAGGAAAAACCTTGGTGTTATTAACTACGAAAACATCTTTGTCGTCAAAGTATTCAAGAATATCCTTGAAATGTTTGTTTTCCATTTTACCGGTCTTCCTTTCAACTACCATTAGCCGGCTGTCTTCTCTTTTTTTAGATGGATTTTGGGCAATTAAATTTAGGGGGAGATCAAACTTGAATTGAGATAATTTCATGTGCAATTATAATTTTTGCCTTAATTGTCACATGCCATTTACTGTAGTCTTACAGAGATATGTCCCCGCTAAACGGCAGGGCACTTATCATGTTACGGCATGATTTTTTAAGGGTGCAAAGGTAGTACTTTTAATTGAATTTTTTTCTATTATATTACAATTCCAGCTGGTATAGAAGCTATCAATTTGCGGGTATATTCGTTTTGCGGCTTAAAGTATATTTGATCCGCATCTCCGGATTCAATTATCCGCCCTTTATGCATTACCATGATCCGGTTGCAGAAATACCGGACCACATTAAGATCATGAGAAATAAACAGGGCCGTAAAACCAAATTCTGCTTTAAGATCATTCAACAAATTCAGCACCTGCGCCTGTACACTTACATCCAGTGCTGATATGCTTTCATCACAAACTATAAACTCAGGATTAAGGCCTAAAGCCCTGGCAATACAGATACGCTGTCGCTGACCACCACTAAACTCGTGTGGGTAACGGTTAAAATGTTCTGCTTTTAAACCTACTTTTTCCAACAGGTCAATAACTTTTTCTTTTCGCTGCTTATCATTAGATAGTATGTTATGAAATTTCAAAGGTTCCTGTAATGCACTTCCTATTGTTAACCGTGGATTTAAAGAACCGTAGGGATCCTGGAAAATGATCTGGATTTTTTTGCGCATTTTACGCATTTCATTCGTTGGAATATGGGCTATATTTTTTCCACCGAAAAAAATGTTACCTGAAGCAGGCTCTATCAAACGTACCAACGCCCTGCCCAGCGTAGTTTTGCCACATCCACTTTCTCCAACCAAGCCTACCGTTTCTCCCCTTGCAATTTCAAAACTTACATCATCTACCGCTTTGAATATGGGGCGGGCTCTACTAAAAATACTTTTATTCCCCGGAAAATAAATTTTCAGATGCTCTACAGAGAGCAGGCTTTCATTTTTTATTGAATCAGGATCTAAATTTTGCAAAACTTCATCGACGGCTATTTGTTCTTCTAATTGCCTTTTTTCATTCTCTCCCTCTTTTGGTATAAAGTCGCTCACAACCGGCAGGCGTTTTCCTTTAGAATGTATGGTTGGTCTGCAGGCCAGCAATGCCTTTGTATAAGGATGCTGCGGATTTAAAAATATATCCTTTGCATTCCCATTTTCAACAATTGTTCCTTTCAACATTACGATCACTTTATCAGCAATATCTGCTACGAGGTTGAGATCATGTGTTATATAAATCACCCCCATCCTTCGCTCAAGCTGCAGTTTTTTTATTAACCCCAGGATCTTTTTTTGCACGGTAACATCCAGGGCAGTTGTGGGCTCATCGGCAATTAAAACCGAAGGATTACAACTCATGGCCATAGCGATCATTACCCGCTGTTTTTGGCCACCACTAACCTGGTGAGGATAACGGTGAAGCATAACCGCAGGATACGGAAGCTCAACCTGCCTGAATAGCTCCAGGGTTAACGCTTCAGCTTTTTGATAGCTCATTTTTGTATGCACCCTTATCGCTTCTATAACCTGCTGCCCACATGTATGTACCGGGTTAAGTGATGTCATAGGCTCCTGGAATATCATGGAGATACCATTGCCGCGTATCGCTTTTATACCTTGAACAGAAATTTTGAGTATATCCGTTTGATCTGTGCCATTCATGGAAAATAAAATTTCACCGGTAATATATTTTACGGGCGGAACGGGCAGCAATTGCAAAATAGACAACGCGGTAACGGTTTTTCCGGATCCGGATTCACCAACGATGGCAACCGTTTCATTGTTATTTACTGTGAAGGAAATATTTTGGATGGCCGTTACATTGCCAGCAGCGGTTTCAAAATCAACCGAAAGATTTTTTATTTGAAGCAGGGGATACAATGAAGGAAATGTGATAATTTGCTAATTTGATCTTTGCAGTGACTCAACCTCAACCTCAACCTCAACCTCAACCTCAACCTCAATCTCAACCTTAACCTTAACCTCAATCTCAACCTCCTTCACATTAAAACTTCAAATGCCTAACGGTGAGTCCGTCATTAATAAGTTGTTTTAAAGAATCTATACCGATCTTTAAATGTCTTTCTACAAACCGGGCCGTAACACTTACATCGCTGGCTTCTGTTTTTACGCCTTCGGGAACCATGGGTGAATCGCTCACCAGTAATAATGCACCTGTTGGAATTTTATTAAAGAAGCCAACCGTAAAAATGGTGGCCGTTTCCATATCAATTGCATAAGCCCGTATTTTCTGAAGATATTCTTTAAAAATTTCATCGTGCTCCCACACCCGGCGGTTAGTGGTATATACCGTACCGGTCCAGTAATCAAATTCGTTTTCCCGGATGGTTGTTGATATTGCTTTTTGTAAGGCAAACGCAGGCAGAGCAGGCACTTCAGCAGGAAAATAATCATTGGAAGTTCCTTCTCCCCTTATGGCAGCAATTGGCAATATCATATCACCAATCTTGTTTCTCTTTTTAAGTCCGCCGCATTTGCCTAAGAACAAAACGGCCTTGGGTTCAATTGAACTCAGGAGATCCATAATGGTTGCGGCTGTGGGGCTGCCCATCCCGAAATTTATAATGGTTATATTATTTGCTGTAGCACATTGCATAGGTTTATCTTCACCCACAACCTTTACTGAATGTAATGCCGCAAACATGGTAACATAATTGCTAAAATTGGTAAGCAAAATATATTCACCAAAATTTTCTAATTTTTCCCCAGTATATCTTGGAAGCCAGTTTTCAACGATTTCTTTTTTAGTTTTCATTCTCTCAATTAAGGCTTTATTTGTTTATTTGTTATCCGGTTGAATCCTGCCATGCGTAGGTACATCGATAAAAATACAAAATAAAACGGAGGCCCTGTGATCAAGATCGATTATCCTGCGTATACGTATAAGATCAAAAAAGAAAATGAAACGGAATACATTTTTGATCCATTCCGGAAAAAATGGCTTCAACTTACTCCCGAAGAATGGGTAAGACAGAATATTTTGCAATACCTCATCCAGGTTAAAAATTATCCTGCATCGCTCATTGCAATTGAAAAAGAAATTTATTTAGGAGAATTAAAGAAGCGGTGTGATATAGTAGTATACAACAGGAATGCACATCCCTGGATGATCCTGGAGTGTAAAAGCAGGGAAATTCCGCTTACAGATGCTGCATTGTTGCAGATACTCAGGTATCATATTACGTTACCCGCACCCTACCTCGTGATTACTAATGGCAGCTATTGTTATGGTTATGAAAAAAAAGATGAGCAATTTTACGAAATGCAGTCTTTTCCGGCTTATGTATGATTTTAAGCGTTAAAAAATGAAAAATTTTATTACCTTTGCGCCCTCAATAAATTTTTAAAAATGAATACAATTACAATCGACGGACAACTCAGGACCGAATTTGGCAAAGCAGCCACCCGCCAGCTTCGCTCTGAGGAAAAAGTACCAGGTGTAATTTACGGCGGTGCAAAAGAAATTAATTTTTCGGCCCCTGCAACAGCTTTCAAAAGCATCGTATATACCCCTGAATTCCTGCTAGCGCAGGTAAATATTGATGGCGCAACTTACAAATGTGTATTAAAAGATCTGCAATTTGACAAAGTAAGCGACAAGCTGATACACGCAGATTTTCTGGAACTGGTAGAGGACAAAAAAATTACCGTTACCATCCCCTTAAAATTAACCGGCATCCCGGCTGGTGTAAAAGCAGGTGGTAAACTGGCTACCAGGATGAAATCACTGAAGGTTAAAACGCTTCCTAAATATTTGCGTGAGAATATTGAACTGGATATTACTGCGCTTGAATTAAATGAAAATCTAAGGGTACAGGATGTGAAGGCAGAGAATATGGAAATACTAAATTCTCCCCGTATCCCTGTTGCTTCCGTAGCAATGACACGCCAGCTAAAACAGGAAGAAGCAACTGCTAAACCTGCTACAGCTGCAGTTCCAGCTGCTACAGCCGCTGCATCGCCGGCTAAAGGCGCTCCTGCAGCCGCTGCCGCCAAACCTGCAGCAAAAAAATAAAAAATTAATTTAAAAGATATAACCAATGCCCTTTTTAGTAAGGGCATTGTTGTTTTCACTCATCAATTATCTATCCTTGTAACTGCAAAACTTTATTACCTTTGCCGACCTCTAAAGGGAGATGTTTCAGAAAAATTTTTACTATGGGTATGGACAGAAATACAGTGATTGGTTTTGTATTATTAGCAGCATTATTTTTTGGATATTTTTATTACAACAAGCAGGGGCAGCTGGTAATGGAAAAAGAAAGACAACATACCCAGGACTCACTTAACCTGTTGAAACCAAAGATTGACACCCTTGCCCTGAGGATGGATTCTGTAAAACGCGATTCTATTACCAGGCTGGTATCAACCGGTAATTTCCATGGTGATTCAACCGCAACTGAACAATTTATAACACTGGAGAATGAAGTTGTAAAAATTACATTTACCAGCAAAGGAGCACAACCAAAAATTGTAGAATTAAAAAACTTTAAAACATTTGATGGTAAACCGCTGATACTGGAAAATGGTTCCTTCAACAAAATTTCTTATACAATAAATACAGGCGCAAATCAAACTGCAAAAACTGAGGATCTAATCTTCACTCCTTCTGCAATTTCAAAAACTGCAAATGGCTCGCAGTCGCTCATGTTCGCTTTACAAAATGCAGAGGGGCAAAAAATAGAACACCTGTTTGTATTGCCTGCAAATGAATACATGATTGATTTTTCTGTGAATTTATATGGGGCTGATAAATTGCTTACTCAAAATACTATTAACCTTACCTGGCAGGCACAAGCGCCCCAGGTAGAAAAAGATTTTGAGCATGAGAAATTACAATCGCAGATCAGCTTTGTTAAAGATGGCGATTATGATTTTGACCATTTGGGAAAAGGAGATGATAAAAAATTTGATAAGCCTTTAGACTGGATAGCATTAAAGCAGCAGTTTTTTGTTTCTTCAATACTCGCAAAAAATAAATTCCAGAATGCTGAAGTACAATGGCAGGTACCTCCCGATTCCACTACGCACATCATTGCACAGGCCACTTCAAATTTCAGGCTATCAGTTACGCCCGGCGCTGTATCCAGTGTACCGCTGCAATTATATTACGGCCCGATTGATTATAAAATTTTAAAATCCTATGGCAATCAAATGCACGACATTGTTCCACTTGGGAGTGGAGTGTATGCCTTTGTAAAATATGTAAACCGTGGATTTATAATGCCGGTTTTTAATTTCCTGAGCAGTAAAATTGCAAGTTTTGGGTTAGTAATTGCCCTTCTTACAATCATCATAAGGTTGCTCATTTCACCCCTTACTTATCAAAGCTATGTTAGCGGCGCTAAAATGAAATTATTAAAGCCAGAAATTGATACGTTGAAAGCGAAACATGGAGATGATAAACAGGCTTTTGGAATGGAACAAATGAAACTATTTAAAAGCGCTGGTGTAAACCCGCTGGGAGGCTGTATACCTGCTTTGTTGCAGATACCCATCTTCTTTGCGCTTTTCAGTTTCTTCAATTCCAACATCGCGTTGAGGGGGCAGGGATTTTTGTGGACAAAAGATTTATCGGCGTATGATTCAATTTACAACCTGCCATTTAGTATTCCTTTTTATGGAAATCATATCAGCTTGTTTACCATCCTTGCAGTAATAACCAGTTTGCTTATTTCATTATACGGAATGAGTAACATGCAGGACAACAGCAATCCTGTAATGAAGTACATGCCGTTTATTTTCCCGGTTATTTTATTAGGGGTATTTAATAACCAGCCTTCCGCCTTAACCTGGTATTATACGGTATCAAATGCGATCACTTTAATAATCCAGTTTGTAATACAGAAATATATCATCAACCATGAAAAGATTTTAGCGCAATTACAGGAAAACAAAAAGAAAGTGCCAACCAAAAGCAAATGGCAGGAAAGAATCGAGGCGATGCAGGAAAGCAATAAAAAAATTCAGACACTTCAACAACGAACAGGTAAGAACAAAAAGTAACTTTACTGTAATATATGATCTGCAACCATTGAAATGATTAAGCAGTCTTATAAACAATGATTTATAAAAGTAAATTTAGTAAAATGAAAATATTAATGGTGGGGATTACCTGTCTTTTTTCTTTGTCCACACTTGTTGTAACTGCACAAAGAACTATTTCTGAAGGCACCCTGGTATATAATATTTCTGTTGAAACAGGTACAAAGGAGCCAAAAATGGCGGATATGCTTGATGGGGCCACAACTACCATCTATTTAAAAAATAATGAAAGCAGGAGCGAACTGGTGAGCGGTTTAGGCAGTGAGGTAACTATACATGATTACAGGAGCGGCAACGGCGTGATTTTAAAAGATTACAGTGGCCAGAAATTAATGATAACGCTTGCAAGAGAAGACTGGCTTAAAAAGAACAAACGATACGAGGGTATTACTTTTGATAATACAAGTGAAACAGCAGTTATTGCAGGTTATAAATGCACAAAGGCCGTGGCAAAGTTAAATGACGGATCAACATTCACCGTATTTTACACAACTGAATTGATTGTTGCCAACAAAGATTTTGATAATCCCTTTAAAAGTTTGCCAGGACTTGCTTTGCAGTATGAATCACAGTCGGGGAAGTTACAACTGAAATATACCTTATCACGTATAAGCTTTGATGTGGTATCTGCCTCAAAATTTGATATTCCAAAATCCGGCTACCGGGTGTTGACTTACGACGAAACACAAAAAAAATAATCCCCAAAATCATTAAAATATAAAAGTCCCGTTTGGGACTTTTATATTTTAAGCAGGTAATATCTATTAAACTGGTATTGTATTTAAGGCCTTATGATCAGTTTATATCCAGATTCCGGACTGTAAGAAGGGATCAAAACTTTTTGTTTGTAAGGAATTATATAAATTGAATTCCCTTTTTTGTAGCTGATAACTGTGTTATTTAACATTACATTACCCACTTGCCCGTGATTTAAAATTGAAC
>JACDBU010000233.1 GCA_013694745.1 Chitinophagaceae bacterium | reverse complement strand
GTAATAGCACAGGTAATAAATTTCCTCATTTTGGTGTGGTTGCTCAAACGTTTTTTATATAAACCCATCCTCAAAGCAATTGATGAAAGAGAGAAAAAAATTGCTGCGCAAATAAAGGATGCGGATGATAAAAAAGCAGTGGCTGTAAAAGAGCAGGCAGACTTTAAAAAAAGAAATGATGATTTCGATGCACAGAAAAAAGCATTGATGGATAAAGCCGTTGCCGACACCAATGCACAACGTGATAAGCTGTTGGAAGATGCAAAAAATGAAGCCAGTACTTTACGTTCCAACCTTGAAAAAGCAATAAAAGAAAAACAGGAAAGTGCTGAAATAGCAAGTGCCGATAAAGCACAACAACAGGTTTTTGCCATTACAAAAAAAGCGTTGAAAGAAATGGCTTCATCGAGCCTCGAAGAACAATCAGTCAACACTTTTATAAAACGCCTGCATGCATTGAATGATGATGAAAAGCAACAATTCATTACAGCTTTCAAATCCAATTCAAATACTATTTTGGTAAGAAGCGCATTTGATTTACCTGCACCGCAACAGGCAGCCACGACTGATGCCGTGAATGAAACTCTTGGAACAAAAACAAAAACAAAAACAAAGCTTCAGTTTACAACATCACCCGAATTGATCAGTGGTATTGAGCTTACAACAAACGGTTATAAACTCGCCTGGAGTTTTGCTGAATATCTTCAATCACTTCAAAAAAATATGGCTGTCGCAACAAAAGATAAACAAAACGCAAAGCCTGAGGTGAATGTCAAACCAGCAACAGTCTAATATGACAGACACAGAAAAAAATACAGGAACAACAAGTACGATCGAACAAGCAGACGATGCTATAAACAACTATGTATTCCCATTTTCACCTCGTGAAATTGGTATTGTAACCAGTGTGTCAACAGGCATTGTAAAAGTATCCGGTTTGCCGAATGTTGGGTTTGAAGAATTGCTTCAATTTCCTAATGGTCTTTTTGGTATTGCTTATAATATTGACGAAGATGAAATCGGCGTGATCCTGTTAGGCAAAGATTCATTACTAACAGCCGGCGATGAAGTAGAAAGAACAGGCCGTGTGATGGATGTCCCGGTTGGTGATGCTTTGATAGGAAGAGTAGTCGATCCTTTGGGCCAACCGATAGATAATAAAGGTGCTGTTGCGAACCGGCAACGCTTGCCGATTGAAAGACCGGCGCCTGCCATCATGGATCGCAATGCAGTTTCTGTTCCGTTGCAAACAGGCATTAAAGTAATCGACGCATTAATTCCAATTGGGCGTGGGCAGCGTGAATTAATTGTGGGTGATCGCCAAACCGGTAAAACAGCCATTGCAATTGATGCCATCCTCAACCAAAAAGATAAAAACGTTTTATGCGTGTATTGCGCCATCGGGCAGCGTGCGTCGGCTGTTGCAAAAGTGATTGCCAACCTCGAAGAAAAAGGTGCAATGGATTATACAACTGTGGTTGTGGCGGAAGGAAATAATTCGCCTGGCCTGGAATATATCGCACCGTATGCGGCCACCAGCATTGCGGAATATTTTATGCAACAGGGACGAGATGTATTGATCGTTTATGATGATCTTACGCATCATGCACGTGCATATCGTGAGATCTCATTATTGCTGAGAAGGCCACCGGGACGTGAAGCTTTTCCGGGTGATATTTTTTATATCCATTCCCGTTTATTGGAAAGATCAACGCACCTGAGTGATGACCTGAAAGGTGGTTCGTTAACCGCTTTGCCCATCATTGAAACGGAGGCGCAAAACATTTCCGCTTACATTCCTACCAATCTTATTTCCATCACCGATGGGCAGATTTATTTATCTCCTAAATTTTTTGAGTTAGGTATTTTACCTGCGGTTGATGTTGGAAAATCCGTATCACGTGTGGGTGATAAAGCGCAGTTGCCTTCTTATAGTTCCATAGCTAATTTAAAATTAGAATATGCCCAGTTTGAAGAGCTGGAAACCTTTGCCCGTTTCGGGACAAGGCTTGATGAAAATACAAAGAAGACAATTGAGCATGGCAAACGCATACGTGAATGTCTCAAACAACAGGAGCTTCAGCAGATGCCGGTTTCAGAACAAATTATAATTCTGCTTGCCTTAAAGAATGGGCTCATGGATAATATACCTGTTGAAAAAATTAAGGATGCCGAAGATGCCTTGCTTAAAAATTTCAACAATTTTCCTGATGAAATAATCAAGCGTTTATTTTCAGATGCAAAGTTGAGTGATGATGACAGTAAAGCGATTTTAAAAATTGCCGGAACAATACTGGCTCCTTTACAGGATAAGCCTAAGCCTGATGAAAATAAAGACGAACCTAAGCCCGATCAAAACAAAAAGTAATGGACACATTAGAAAGCCTGCGCGGTAAATCAGAAGGAGCAAAAGATTTGAAGTCTGTAGTGAGCGCCATGAAGGCGATGGCTGCATCAAACATTGTTCAATATGAAACGGCAGTAAGTGCTTTGGGTGATTATTATCACACGGTGGCACTGGGCATTATCGCTTATTTTAAAGCAGAAAAG
>JACDBU010000081.1 GCA_013694745.1 Chitinophagaceae bacterium | reverse complement strand
TCCCTTACATGATTAATGCAATAATAAAATATTAATAGAAGCCATTCGGGAAACAGGCAACGCGATTCGAGAATTCATATCTTCGTAAGGTTATGACTACTAAGAAAGAAATTGTAATGAGTGGTATACGGCCTACCGGGTTTCTTCATTTGGGCAATTACTTTGGTGCGATACAAAATTATGTGCGCATGCAAGATGATTATGATTGTTATTTCATGGTGGCCGATCTGCATTCCCTTACTACGCATCCGGATACAAAAGCGCTGAAAGCCAATGTGCACAGGGTTTTGGCAGAAAATATTGCTTGCGGACTTGATCCTGAAAAAGTGGCATTATATTGCCAGAGTCATATTCATGAAACGGGCGAGCTGTATTTGTATTTGAATATGTTGGCCTATAAAGGTGAGCTTGAAAAAACAGCAACATTCAAAGAAAAAGTCCGCATGCACCCGGAAAATATTAATGCGGGGTTGCTTACCTACCCGGTGTTGCAAACGGCAGATATTTTATTGCATCGTGCTAAATATGTGCCTGTTGGAAAAGACCAGGAGCAGCACCTGGAAATGGCGCGCAATTTCGCTAATCGTTTTAATCACCGGTATGGATTTGTTTTCCCTGAACCCCAGGCTTTTAATTTCAATAACGAGCTGATTAAGGTACCAGGTTTAGATGGCGGCGGAAAAATGAGTAAGAGTGAAAATCAAATGGCCACGCTTTACCTGGCGGATGATGATGAAACGATAACAAAAAAAGTGATGAAGGCAAAAACGGATAGTGGACCGGTAGAAAAAAATACTCCGAAGCCGGATTATATTGGAAATATTTTTTTATTAATGAAACTGGTAAGCGATGAAACGGTGATTAATAAGTATGAAGCCGAATATAATGCGTGTACAATCCGGTACGGTGAAATGAAAAAACAACTTGCTGTTGATATGATAAAATTCATTAGCCCTATCCGTGAAAAAGTAAACACCATACTGGCAGATGAAAAATACCTTGAAAACATAATGCAACTGGGAGCCGGTAAAGCGCGTAAAAGTGCTGTAGCTACAATGCAAGTGGCAAGGGAAGCCATGCGGTTAAATTATACTGAAACCCCCTTTTAACATAAACTGGATTTTAACCGGACGCAGGATTTAATAAATTCTTAATTAAAATTAATTTCAATAGTTTTATCGGGATTTAAAAATTCAATCATTTAATAAATGCCCTTTTGGGGAGTGTGGAATGCCCAAAAATAAAAAACCAAAGCATATAGCAGTAGCTGGAAATATTGGCGCCGGAAAAACCACGCTTACAGAATTGCTCAGTAAGCATTATAAATGGATACCGCAGTTTGAAGACGTGGACCATAACCCATACCTGAATGATTTTTATGAAGATATGCCCAGGTGGAGCTTTAACCTGCAGGTATATTTTTTAAACAGCCGCCTCACACAATTATTGGAGATACAACATGGTACTGAAACGGTGATACAGGACCGTACCATTTATGAAGATGCAAATATTTTTGCTCCAAACCTGCACGATATGGGATTGATGAGCAAAAGAGATTTTGATAATTATTATACTTTTTTTGAGACATTAAAAAGTATGGTGAAGCCGCCAGACCTGCTTATTTATTTAAATGCATCTGTGCCTACCCTGGTAGCACAAATTCAAAAACGCGGGAGGGAATATGAAGAAAATATTCGCCTGGATTATTTAAAAAAACTTAATGAGTTTTATAATAAATGGATCGGTAGCTATAAAGAAGGTCCGCTTTTGATCATTGATGCAGACAAAAATAAATTTTCTGAAAACGAAGAAGATCTGGGTAAAATTATCAGCCAGATTGATGCCCAGCTGTTCGGTTTATTTTAATAAGAAAATATTTTTAAATTTTGGGTGCCGAGTTTCTGGTTTCTTCTCCCGCAGCGCTTTCGTATTTTTTGAAATTCTTTATAAATTGTTGCGCAAGATTTTTTGCCTTTTCATCATAATCATTTTTATCGGCCCAGGTATTACGTGGGTTTAATATTTCTGACGGCACGCCCGGGCAGGTTTTTGGCATCATCATCCCAAATATAGGATGGGCTTCATATTCAACATTTTTTAAATCTCCTTCAAGCGCTGCCGTGATCATGTTACGCGTATAAGGTAATTTCATCCTGCTCCCAACACCATATGGTCCGCTACTCCAGCCGGTATTGATCATCCAGACGTTTACATTGCTTTCCCTTATTTTTTTCCCAAGCATTATTGCGTAATGCCCCGGATGTAATGGCAAAAACGGGGCGCCAAAACATGCACTGAATGTAGCTTTTGGTTCTGTAACCCCAGCTTCGGTACCCGCAACTTTTGCAGTATATCCACTTACAAATTGGTACATTGCCTGTCCGGTACTCAATTTACTAATGGGTGGTAAAATGCCATAAGCATCTGCCGTAAGTAAAAAAATATTTTTAGGTGCCGTGCCTATAGAGGGTTCCAGGGCATTGCTGATAAAATTTAGCGGGTAGCAAACACGCGTATTCTCTGTGATTTTTTTACTGCTAAAATCAATTTCATTTGTACCTTCTTTAAAGGTTACATTTTCAACAAGGGCACCGGGTTTGATGGCATTGAAGATCTCTGGCTCTTTTTCCTGGCTCAGGTCGATGGTCTTAGCATAACATCCTCCTTCAAAATTAAAAACAGAATCACCAATCCAGCCATGCTCATCATCTCCAATTAATTTTCGGTGCGGATCGGCGCTCAATGTTGTTTTGCCTGTGCCGCTTAAACCAAAAAATATAGCCGTATCGCCTTTAAGACCCATGTTTGCAGAGCAATGCATACTCAACACGTTTTTATCATGTGGCAGTAAAAAATTCAAAATGGTGAAAATACCTTTTTTCATTTCCCCGGTATACCCCGTGCCGCCGATCAATATTATTTTTTTTGTAAAATTTACGATGGCAAAATTATGCTGCCGGGTTCCATCAACAGTTGGATCTGCTTTAAAAGATGGCGCCTGTATGAGATGCCAGTCAGGTTTAAAATTTTCTCCGGAATCTACGCGAGCCAGCTCTTCTTCCGTTGGTCTCAAAAACATGTTGTTGGCAAATAAATTACTCCACGGGTTTTCGTTAATTACGCGGATATTTAAACGGTATGTTTCATCTGCACAGGCGTAAGCATCTCGCACCCATATCTCTTTTTCTTTCAGATGATCGATCATTTTTTTATACAACTGATCAAAATATTTTTCTTCTATTGGTAAATTAAAATCATTCCAGTTAACCGTATCGGCAGTTACACTATCTTTTACAATAAATTTATCTTTAGGACTCCGCCCGGTGAATTCACCTGTTTTAATTACGAGCGCGCCGGTATTATTCAATACACCTTCGCCCCTTGCAATTGTTTGTTCCGTTAATTCTTCCGGAGACAGCTGGTAGTGCACATTTTCAGCTACTTTTAAACCCATGTTAATCAATGCATCAGCAGGCACGGAAAGCATCGTTGGAATTGACATATTTGCCATTTTGTTGAAGCTGTAAAGGTAAAAGCGGTTTGTGTTACAACAATCATTTTTTTTAATTTTTAATGTGTAGAAAATACACTTTTGGATATAACAATATTGTGAAAATTGTTATTTGCAGTTAACAAAATTTTCTCATTCGTTTCAATTTATATAATTCAGAGGTGTATTTAATAGGTGCGTTGTATATTGCATTTTTAAATATTAGTACATGAAGTATCTGCCACTTAATCCTGAAATTTTTATTCAAAACCGCAAGCGTTTTACGGAAAAGATGGAAAAGAATTCCATCGCCATTTTTAACAGCAATGATGAGCTCCCTGCTAATGGTGATTCCCTTCATCCATTTAAACAAAATGCAGACCTGTTCTGGTTAACGGGCATAGAGCAGGAAGATACAATGCTGGTCATCTTTCCGGATAACCCTGATACAAAATACCGTGAAGTGCTGGTGCTTGTTCGGCCAAATGCGTTAAAAGAAAAATGGGATGGACACCGTTTAACAGCAGCTGAAGGCGAAAGTCTTTCTGGAATTAAAACGATCGTTTGGCTGGATGCCCTTGAAGGAATGTTGCAGCCCTGGTTGCATGCTGCGGAAACCATTTATTTAAATACCAATGAAAACGACCGTAAGGCTAACCAGGTGCCTGTAAGAGATTACCGTTTTGCCGCGGATATGCGTAACCGTTATCCCCTGCATAATTACCGCAGGAGTGCAAGGCTATTAAAAGAACTGCGTGCTATTAAAAGTCCGCTTGAAATTGAAGTATTGCAAAAAGCAATTGATATAACTGATGTGGCCTTCAGGAGACTGCTCCAGTTCATAAAGCCCGGCGTAATGGAACATGAAATTGAAGCCGAAATATGGCATTCCTTTTTAATGCAGAGATCTGCCGGCCCTGCGTATGGCAGCATCATTGCAAGTGGCGACAGGGCCAGGACGTTGCATTATGTAAGCAACAACCAGGAGTGCAGGGATGGTGAATTATTGCTGATGGATTTCGGCGCCAGTTATGGTAATTATGCTGCCGATCTTACCCGCACGGTACCAGTGAACGGGAAATTCGGCCGTCGCCAGAAAACGGTTTACAATGCGTGTTTGCATTTACACCATTATGCTGCCAGCATATTAAAACCAGGCATTTCCATAATAGACTATACAGAAAAAGTAGGGGATGAGGCAACGATCATTTTTCAAAAAATTGGACTGCTGAAAAAAACAGAAATTAAAAATGAAGATCCCGAGAACCGGGCATACCGGAAATATTTATATCATGGCATATCACATCACCTTGGAATTGATGTACATGATCTTGGCACCCGCACCGAACCAATAAAAGCCGGGATGGTGTTTACAATTGAACCGGGAATTTATATAGAAGAAGAACGCATGGGTGTTCGCATTGAAAATAATTTCTGGATAACAAAAAATGGTAATAAGGACCTCATGAAAAATATTCCGATCACCGTTGAAGACATTGAAGGTTTGATGAAACGCAGTAATCATTCAACCGTGAACCCTTAATTAATGAAACAAATCCCCAATATCTTTACCCTGTTAAATTTATTTTTCGGTTGCATTGCTATTGTATTTGCGTTACAGACAGACTCTATAATTATTTATGTTAATGAAGATTTTAGCAGCAGCTTTAACATCCCCGAAAAATTAGCACTGTCGGGCATTTTTATTTTTATTGCGGCCATAATTGATTTCCTGGATGGATTTGTTGCCCGGCTTTTTAGTGCTACTTCTGCTATGGGGAAACAGCTGGATTCGCTTGCCGATGTAGTGAGTTTTGGTGTTGCACCCGGTGTGATCCTGTACCAGCTTTTAAGATTTAGCTATGCCAGGGAAGAAAATGGATTGCAGGTATCGATCATTTGGTTATTACCAGCTTTTATAATCAGTTGCGCAGCTGCATACCGGCTTGCTAAATTTAATTTAGATGATTCACAATCGCACAATTTTAAAGGTGTACCAACACCGGCTATAGGCTTGTTGATAGCGTCTTTTCCATTGATACTGCATTTTAATGCTGCTACCTTGGGAATAGGAAATATTTTAATAAACAAATGGGTATTGTATGGGTTGATAATTGTTTTGAGTTATTTGATGCTTGGCAATTTAAGGGTGATGGGCCTGAAATTTAAAAGCTTTACGCTACATGATAACCTGCCAAAAATAATATTGCTTGTGATTGCTCTGATCAGCGCGATTTTTTTGCAATGGATTGCCGTACCGGTAATTTTTGTCTTCTACATTTTATTATCTTTTATCTTTAAAAATAAACTGCAATGATGTTTACAGCCGAAATAAAAGTAATGCCCCTGAAAGAATTACTGGACCCACAGGGGAAAGCAGTTATGGGCGGATTGGGAAATCTCGGCCTGAAAAATATTGAAGATGTAAGGATAGGGAAGCATATTATTTTACAGATAGAAGCTACGTCTGAAGATGACGCTTTATCTACGGCAGAAGAAGCAGCGAATAAATTATTGGCAAACCAGGTAATGGAGGAATATTCGATACGGATCAGCTAATTTGCTGATTAGCGAATTAGATAGTTAATAAATAATCGTAAGGTTTCCATTATCACATCAGCACATTAGCACATCATCATATTCCCTACATGCTCTATCTCGTCCCTTCTCCCATTGGCAACCTGGCCGATATAACTTTCAGGGCGGTTGAGGTATTAGGATCTGTTGATCTTATACTTGCCGAAGATACCCGAACTTCGTCTGTCCTTCTCCGTTATTATAAAATCGGGAAGCCTGTAACGCCGTATCACCAGCACAATGAACATAAGGTTTTACAACACCTGGTACAACAAATGAGCGACGGTAAAGTAATGGCCTTATTAACAGATGCCGGAACTCCCGGGATAAGTGATCCGGCTTTTTTACTGGTACGGGAATGTATAAAGTTTGGTATTAAGGTGGAATGCCTGCCTGGCGCTACAGCTTTTGTACCTGCCCTCGTAAACAGCGGGCTACCCATCAACCGTTTTGTTTTTGAAGGATTTATTCCGCAAAAAAAAGGAAGGCAAACATTGCTGAAACAACTGGCAACAGAAGACAGGACAATGGTTTTTTACGAATCACCTTTGCGGCTGGTTAAAACGCTGGAAAATTTTATTGAATATTTTGGTGCAGAAAGGCAGTGTTGTGTAAGCCGGGAGCTGACAAAGCTTTTTGAAGAAAATAAGCGGGGCACTTTGCAGGAAGTTTGTGGCCACTTCAAACAAAAAAATGTAAAGGGCGAGATCGTGATAGTAGTTGCCGGAAAGGTATAATTCACCTTTTTAAAAATTCTTAATATCCTTTGACCACCTATGTAATTAACTTTTTCCATAACATACTATTCCCCGAAATTCGCATTACAATTGTACGCAATGAAAAAGCTAACATTATTTATAATTTTTAATTTTTCTTTTTTAATTTTTCTTTTAGCACAATCCGATCGCTGGCAGCAACATGTAAAATATACCATGAATGTTGATGTTGATGTAAATGTCAATCGTTTTACCGGAAAGCAAAATTTAGAATACACCAATAATTCCCCGGATGTTTTAAACAAAGTGTTTTATCATTTATACTGGAATGCATTTCAGCCAAATAGCATGATGGATGTAAGGAGCCAGGAATTAGGTAAATCACTTGTGAATGGCCGGCCCGATTGGGACGGTCGCGTAAAAGACCGCATATCCAAATTAAAACCCGATGAGATCGGGTACCAGAAGATAATTTCTTTAAAAATGAATGGCATGCCGCAGCCATTCAAATACCATGAAACCATTTTAGAAGTTGATCTTACAAAATCCATCCTGCCAAAAAGCAAAGTTGTGTTTGATGTTGAATTTGAAGCGCAGGTGCCTGTGCAAATCCGCCGCAGCGGCCGTGATAATGCAGAAGGTATCCGGTACAGTATGAGCCAGTGGTATCCTAAAATGTGTGAATACGATTATGAAGGATGGCATCCTACACCTTATGTTGCACGCGAGTTTTACGGCGTTTGGGGTGATTACGATGTTACCATAAATATTGATAAAAATTATAAGCTCGCCGGAACAGGAGTATTGCAAAACGCAGCTGATATAGGCTGGGGATATGATAAACCCGGCACAGAATTAAAAAATATTACCGCACAAAAACGTGCCTGGCATTTTGTTGGAAATAATGTTCATGATTTTGTTTGGGCTGCCGATCCGGAATATGAACACCTGGTAAGAAAAGTTGGAACAGTAACCCTGAATATTATTTATAAAAAAGTAGATTCATTGCAGAGTGCCTGGGAAACAGTTGCTGATGGAGCAGTTATTGTTTTGCCCTACATGCAAAAACGCTTTGGCATGTATCCTTACCCGCAGTATTCTTTTATACAGGGTGGCGATGGCGGCATGGAATATCCCATGGCAACACTGATCAAAAACCCAAGCCTGGGTACTGTTTTTCATGAATGGATGCACAGCTGGTACCAAATGATGATGGGAACCAACGAAAGCCTGTACCCCTGGATGGACGAAGGTTTCACCAGTTATGCAGAAGGTGAGGTAACAGCTTATTATGATTCTGTAAAAAAGATTCCAGGCACTATTCCGCCGGCACTACCATTGCACCATGCAGATGCTTATGGGGGCTATTTCTTTTTAACAAAATTAAAACTGGATGAGCCTTTAACAACACATGCTGATCATTATAATACAAACCTGGGGTACAGTATAAATGCCTATTCAAAAGGTGAAATGTTTTTAGAACAGTTAGGCTACATCGTTAGTGACCAGGTAAGAGATAAAATTTTACTTGAATATTATAAACTCTGGCGATTTAAACATCCCAATGCATCCGACTTTATAAAAGTTGCACAGGATGTTAGCGGCTTACAGCTTGACTGGTATAAAGAATACTGGGTAAGCACTACAAAAACGATCGATTATGGCATTGATAGTTTGTGGGAAGAGAATGGCATGGCAAAGATCCGGCTGAAAAGAGTTGGCCAGATGCCTATGCCCATTGATCTTGAGCTGCGTTTCAAGGATGGTACAAAAGAGTTGCATTATATTCCTTTAAATTTAATGTTCGGCGATAAACCGGCAGAAAATAATATGACAAGAACCGTTCATGAAGAATGGGAGTGGACACACCCAACCTACATAGTAGAATTTAAACGAAAGCTTACAGATCTTAAAGAAGTTGAAATAGATCCCTCGCGAAGAATGGCAGATGTGGAACGGAAAAATAATTTATTACAACTAAACTGGTGAGCACAAACATAACTATTCGCCGGGCTTTGCCGGAGGATGCAAAAATTATTTCGGAGTTAAGCGAAATTACTTTCAGGGATACTTACAGGGGATCGTTCCCCGAAAGTGATAATGAATTTTTTATTCAAAAATGTTTTGCAACCGATGTTGTTGCCAATGAATTAAGGGATGCTAATGATTTTTATTTCATTGCATTTGCTGATTCCGTACCCGCAGGTTATATGAGGCTTAAAGAGGACTATAGCGATTATCCCGCCATGAAAAGATACAAGGCGCTTGAATTAAAACGGATCTATGTTTTAAAAGAATTCCATTCTAAAAAAATCGGGGCTGCCTTAATGTCGTTTGCAATACATTTCGCAAACCAAAAAAATTTTGAAGCCCTCTGGCTGGGTGTTTACGAGCATAATGCAATAGCCCGCGCCTTTTACAAAAAATGGGGATTTTCAGATACCGGGTTTGTCCATACTTTTTATGTTGGTAATACCGGCCAGATAGATCATTGGCTGATCAAATTTATGAAGGCCGGGGAACATACAAAAGATACTTATCCTTAAAATAAGCTTCATTAAATATTTTTTCTATTTCAAATATTTGCGGACTAAGCCCGCTATCAGAAATTTCCTGAGTTAAGTCTCCACCCTTTAAACAGATCAACCCGTTGCCAATTGTTTGCCCATTGCTTGTTGCCCTTTGCTCATTGCCCATTGCCCCTTGCCCATTGCCTATTGCCCATTGCCTGTTTCCCCTTGCCAAATGTTCACTCCATTTCCAAAGATCTTTTAATGGCGCAACGGCTCTCGTAACAACTGTATCAAATTTCTTCCCGGTAATTGCTTCTGCCCTGGTATGTTGCGTGGTAATATTATTTAGTCCGATCGAGGCAGCCACTTCTTTCACAACGGTTAATTTTTTATTGATGCTATCAACCAAATGAAAATGCACTTTCGGAAAATATATTGCCAGCGGTATCCCCGGAAAACCTCCGCCAGTACCAAGGTCCAGTACATTATTCCCATCAGGAAAGGAAAATATTTTTGCTATTGAAAGAGAATGCAAAACGTGCCGTTCATAAAAATTATCAATATCCTTCCTGGAGATGACATTTATTTTTTCATTCCAACCGGTATATAATTCTTTTAAAGCTGCCAACTGTTTGATCTGTTGCTCCTCCAAATCAGGAAAATATTTTGTGATGATTTCCATTTTAATATTGATAATGTTCCTGCAAGTGAGATTGGATTTTGCAATCTCCTTTTAATAAATAGAAAGATTTATTTCCAGGTCTTCCTCGGCTTTTTAAATAGGGTTAGGGAAAACAGCAGGTAATAAAAAAACATCCACATATCCAGCAATAAAAACCACGCTACCAGGTCATTCTCTCCGAGTTTCCTCATTGTTTTAAATAAAATAAAAAACTGGATCACAAATCTTAAAGCAAACAATGGAAGTACAATTGTCCAGCTGAAATAAAATAAACTCACAATTAACAAGGGGTAAAAAATAAAATGTGATAATGCATATGCTCCAAGTAAAAATTGATGCCGCCCTTTATAATAGCGGCCTGTGCTGTAATGCCGCGCTTTCTGTCGCCTCCAGTCATTCCATGTTAACGGAGGTTCTGAAAGTGTGAACGAATCTTTATCAACCATGATGCGAGTATTGTTTTTGGTTGCCGCGATATTAATAAAGAGATCGTCGTCGCCACTGGCAACATGGTTGTGCGAAGAAAATCCTTTGTGCCGGAAGAAGACCGATTTACGGTAGCTTAGATTTCTTCCAACACCCATGTAAGGCAAACCTGCACGGGCATAAGAAAAATACTGCAGGGCAGTATGAAAAGTTTCCCATCTTACCAGCTTGTTTAAAAATCCTTTCTTCTTATGATGTGCTCCATAGCCCAGTACTATCTCTGTCTCATTATGATATGCATCCTGCATCTTTTCAATCCAGTGTTCTGTAGCCGGCACACAATCTGCATCTGTGAGTAATACAATTTCATATTTTGCCGTTTTAATTCCTACACTCAACGGGTATTTTTTGCCGGGAATAAATTTTGCCTCCTGCAACAGTTCAACAATATGCAATTGCTTGAATTCTTTTTGGTATTCCTGCAAGATGTATTTGCTTTCATCGAATGAATTATCATTTACTACGATCACCTCGTGCGTGGTGCGGTATATTTGAACCAGGGCACCCGGCAAATTTTTGGCCAGGTTAGCTGCCTCATCTCTTGCACAGATAATTACAGATACAGGATGTGTTTGTGAAATATCTTTTGTGCCGGGCTTGTAGAAAGCCAACCGGGTAAAGAAAAACAGGTAGTAAAAAACCTGAATTAATGTTACAAAACAAAATGCAATAAAAATAAATCCCCACCAATGGTGCAGCAGTTCGGCCAGGTTCATGTAAACAAAAATAGGCATTGTTTATTCTTTTTACCAATCACCTGTTTAAGGATATATTATTGTAATTTAAATCCATGTTATTTTTTTAATGATAAAATTACCTGGCAGATATTAATAATAGGTCCGCAGTAATTTTTATAAATATTATCTGCAGCAGATACAATTATATATTTGCATCCCGGCTTTAAGGCCATTATTTTTTATGCCAGCACTTACATTTTATCTTCAACATACAGATCAGCATTCTAAAGCAAGAGCTGGAAAAATAACTTCGGATCATGGTGAAATATTAACGCCCATTTTTATGCCCGTTGGAACGGTGGGCAGCGTGAAAGCTGTATCACAGCAACTGCTGGAAACTGATGTAAAAGCCCAGATCATTCTTGGAAATACCTACCATTTATTTTTAAGACCCGGGTTGGAAATAATGGAAGCTGCCGGCGGCCTTCACAAATTCATGGGATGGAATAAGCCCATATTAACAGATAGTGGCGGATACCAGGTTTTTTCTTTGAGCAACACCCGCAAATTAACTGAAGAAGGCGCCTTATTTCAAAATCACATTGACGGTAGCAAACATTTATTTACGCCCGAATTTGTAATGGATATACAAAGAATAATCGGTGCAGATATTATTATGGCCTTTGACGAATGCCCGCCCGGTGCCAGTGATTTTGAATATGCGAAAACTTCCTTGGAGCTCACCCATCGATGGCTCGACAGGTGTATTGAACAGTTTGATAAAACCGAAAATAAATATGGTTACACGCAAAATTTATTTCCCATTGTGCAGGGAGGGATTCATCATGAACTGAGGAAACTGTCATGTGAATATATCGCATCAAAAGATGCGCCAGGCAATGCGATCGGCGGATTAAGTGTTGGTGAGCCCACAGAAAAAATGTACGAGATCAGCGCACTTTGCTGTAAATACCTGCCGGAGAATAAACCCCGTTATTTAATGGGAGTGGGAACGCCCTGGAATATTGTGGAGAACATTGCACTGGGCATTGATATGTTTGATTGTGTTATGCCAACACGCAATGGACGCAATGCGATGTTATTTACCAGTAAGGGTGTAATAAATATTGACAATAAAAAATGGGAAAAAGATTTTTCAGTGATCGATGATGGAATAGATTGTGCTACCAGTAATTATTATTCCAAAGCCTATTTGCGACATTTAATAAAAGCGAAAGAAATATTAGGATTGCAAATTGCCAGTATCCATAACCTTGCATTTTATATGGATATTGTTGCACAGGCACGTAAGCACATTATTGCAGGGGATTTTGTTTCATGGAAAAATGAAGTTAGTGTTCAATGGCAGCAGCGGCTGTAAGTGTTTCTGGTTTCTGGTTAAAAAACCAGAGACGAGAACTTATGCCTGATCTTCCTCCAGGTTCTCATGTGCATCACCACCAAGACTGTAATAGTTGTTCTCCTCATCTTCTTCTCCTATCTCTTCATCAGCATCATCTTCCTCCGCACCAGGTACATCAAGATCATCTTCTCCTTCCAGCAAATCAACTTTTGCAGTATCAGTTTCCAATGTACCTAAAGCGATGAGGTCATCATCTGTAATATCAGCATCATTTGATTCTTCAGTGATATCTACTTCAGTAGTCGTCATTATATTTTCATCCGGTTGTTTAACATGCTGCAACTTTGTTACAACAGTAGTTGCACGGGACATATTTTCTACATCCACATCAACTTTCTGTATATTCTTTTGATTCATGATATCCTCCTTTGCAGGGTAATGGGGATAGCCGGGATACTCAGTTTCATTATTTTTATTTGTCATGGTGAACGTTTTTATTAATATAGAAAATCCTATGCCGGATTTTACGTTAGTGCCATTTTGATTATTGTAAAGGTTATAAAAGAATGAAAAATGATCACTATGTTTCATGCAACCTGTAAAATTTTAACTTTAAGAATTAAATATTATCGTGAGGGGTGTTTTTATTCCATTCGATAATAAATTTTTTACCTCATCTTTGTATTGTATCCATCATATAAAAAATTATTCATGAGGAAAATATTTGTTGCACTTAGTTTAATAATTTGTTGCCACAGTTTATTTGCACAGGATAAAACATTGATCGTACAGGGCACATCACCCAATTTATACCTTTTACATATTGTTGCGCCTAAGGAAAATTATTACAGCATTGGCAGGTTATACAATACGTCGCCAAAGGAGATAGCACCCTATAACAGCCTGCAGTTTGATAAGGGATTAACAATAGGCCAAACCATAAAAATCCCGCTTTCACAAAATAATTTTACACAAAGTGACCGGCAGGGTTTACCTGTTTACCATATTGTTGGTATTAAGGAAGGACTTTATAGGGTAAGTGTGAATTATAATAAAATTCCCATCGATGAATTAAAAAAGTGGAACAATCTTTCAGGTGATGCTGCAGTTGCCGGAACTAAATTAATTGTTGGGTATCTGAAAGCCGGCAATGAAGCCATATCCCCGGCTCAAAAGGCGCCGAATATAAATACCCCGGATGTTGTTCAAAACAACCCAAAACCTAAGCCGGAAACGCCTAAAGAAAAAGTGATAGTTAAAATTACAGAAAAAGAAAAAGTACCTGATGTGATAACTAAAGAGCCGGTGAAAGAAAAATCCGGCAATGAAACAATCGTTCCTGCCAATAATAATGCTATAGATTTTTCGGGAGGATTTTTCAAAAAAATGTACGGCGACCAAACAAAAAATAAATCATCTGTGAGTGAAAGTGGCACGGTTGCGGTTTTTAAAACTACCAGTGGATGGCAGGATGGAAAATATTATTGCTTTCATAACACAGCATTGCCCGGCACAATAATTAAGATCACAAACACCGGGAATGGCAAAAGTGTATATGCCAAAGTACTGGATGCTATCCCGGATATAAAACAAAACACGGGGCTGTTGCTCCGTATCAGCAATGCGGCTGCAATGGAACTGGGTGCAGGAGATAAGTTTGATTGCTCAATCAGTTATTCAAAATAAACGAAACAAAAATTGCGCCCACCCGGGGAAATCTGGTTTAAAAATGATAACCTCTTAAAAATTCAGCCGTACTCATTTTTTTCTTGCCTTCAAGCTGAAGCGCTGATACTGAGACCCAGCCATCCTTGCATGCAAATTTTAAAAATGTTTTTTTATCTGTTTCAAATTCGCCGGGAGAAACGGTGTGGTGCACAATTTCTTTTTCAGCTTTAAATATTTTTAAGGTTTTATTATTTAAAACCGTAAAGGCTGCGGGGTAAGGAGAAAGCCCGCGAATTAAATTATATGTTTCATCCACATTTTTTGACCAATCAATTTTACAAGTTTCTGTTGTTAATTTTGGTGCAGATTTTAATGTTGCCTGGTGGTCACTATCTGGCAATTTCTGTGGTATCGATTTTAATTTTCCTTCCGCAAGTTCCTGCACTGTTTTAAGTATCAGGACTGCGCCAATTTCTTTCATCCTGTTATACAAATCGCCAGCCGTTTCATCGTCACCAATAATTATTGTTTCCTGTAATAAAATATTCCCTGTATCAATTTCATGTTGCAGTTTAAAGGTTGTTACTCCTGTAACCCGTTCTCCATTTATAAGGGCCCAATTTATGGGAGCTGCACCACGGTACTGCGGCAATAATGAGCCATGTAAATTTATAGTACCCATTGGCGGCATGTTCCACACAACTTCAGGCAACATTCTAAAAGCAACCACTACCTGCAGATCTGCTTTGAGCGCAACGAGTTCCCTCAAAAATTGCGGAGCTCTTAATTTTTCTGGTTGTAATATTTTTAAATTGTTTTCCAGCGCATATTTTTTTACAGCGCTTTGCGAAACGGGTAAGCCACGTCCGGCGGGCTTATCAGGTGCAGTAACCACACCAGCTATTGGGCAGCCTGATCTGTATAATGTATCAAGCGAGGCTACGGCAAAATCCGGCGTACCCATAAAAACTATTGCGGGGTGCTGCATATTATTATTCAAAGTCTTTATACAATAAATATTTCTTTCTAATTTCCTTATAATGACTCAAAGCAGGTTCCCAGCTTTTCCGGATGTCCTCTTCTGATGTTCCTGCTTTTATTTGTTGTACCAGTTTATCATTTCCTGCCAGCCGGTTCAATGATTTTGGATTTAGAAAAAATTTATCCTTATCGGGGAATAAAGTGAAGGCTTGTATAAGCCATTTCAATTGAACTTTATTGCCAATACTTTTTAATACCTGTGCCGGACTTCCGGAAACATTCCATCCATAACAAAGCTGGTCTTTAAGTTTGGGATCTTTAGCTCCTTCGGTGCTTCGCGGTGTAAAGCGGAACAAATTTTTTGGTAAAGCAGGGTGACCAAAATATTGAAATGGTTTGGCAGTGCCACGGCCTTCACTTAAAACAGTACTTTCAAAAAAACAGGTAGATGCATACCAGTATATGGATTGAATCTCCGGCAGGTTTGGTGAAGGTTTTACAGGCAAAACATATTTGCTGTTGTGATCATAATTTTTACACTTTATAATTAAGAAATGAAAGGGGGTATCCACCGAATTTTCTGCATGCTGGTAATAGGTGTATTTATCATTAGCTTTTTTAGTGAGCCATTTTTCGCCGGCAATCATCATAGCATATTCACCAATTGTTAATCCATACACAATTGGAACAGGCTGTCGCCCTACAAAGCTCCTGAAATTTGTATCCAGTACCGGGCCATCAACATAAAACCCGTTTGGATTTGGCCGGTCAAGAATAAGTAAGGGTTTGGAATTTTCACAAGCCGCATCCATATAAAATTCTAAAGAAGATATATATGTATAAAATCTAACACCAACATCCTGTATGTCGAATAACATCACATCAACCCCGCGAAGATCTTCCACCGTTGGCTTATTATGATCTCCAAATAAACTAATTACTTGTATTCCTGTTTTTTTATCAGTATAATTCGCCACTTTTTCTCCTGCATCGGCCTCACCCCTAAAGCCGTGTTCAGGGCCGAATATCTTAACAACGTTTACCCCGGATTTTACCAGGGTATCAACCAGCTGTGTATTTCCAACCATTGAGGTTTGATTGGCAAAAACCGCTACAGCCTTGCCTTTAAGCAATGGCACATATACCTCCATTCTTTCGGCTCCGGGTATTATCCGGGTTTGCGCAAATGCTGTGGAAAAAGATAATATAACCATTGCAGCAAATGCAAATACATATTTATTCATTATTCAAATTTCAACAAACTTTTTTAATAGTGAGATTGTATTTATTACTTTGCAAAATAAATCAGCGTGAATAAAATTTAAACAAAATAATAATGAGAGAAGTAAAACAGGGAGATGTAGTTAAAGTACACTACACAGGAAAATTAACCGATGGCGAACAGTTTGATTCCAGTACCGGGAGAGAGCCTCTGGAATTTACTGTAGGCGCGGGGCAAATGATAAAAGGTTTCGATGCTGCCATGCCGGGGATGAAAGTTGGTGATAAAAAAACCATCAACATTATGCCAGCAGATGCATACGGTGAAAAAAATGAGGAAGCTATAATAGAATTCCCAAAAAAAAATGTGCCGGAAGATATGAAGCTGGAACCCGGCATGCAACTACAATTGCGCAATGAAAGCGGCCAGCCTTTTCCTGTAACCATTGTAGAAATAAAAGACGACGTGATAATACTGGATGCAAACCATTCCCTGGCAGGAAAGGAGCTGGTGTTTGATATTGAGCTGGTAGAGATAGCATAGCTCCTGGTTTCTTGTAGTAAGAAACGAAGCGCTCAACACTGAATAGTATTTAATAGAAATTAAAGTTTGTACTATGATCAATATTAATGCGGAAGCTTTGGTAGAACGCTTTATGCGGTATGTTCAAATTGATACCCAAAGTGATCCGCAAAGCGAGACCTATCCCACAACAGAGAAACAAAAAAACCTGAGCCGGGTTTTACTAAATGAATTACATGCTATGGGAATAGGAGGTGCTGAGTTGGATGATAACGGTTACGTATATGCGACGATACCTTCCAATTCAAAAAAAGACAATGTACCGGCCATTTGCTTTTGCAGCCATGTTGATACTGCCCCCGACTGCAGTGGCGCTAACGTAAAACCCATTCTCCATAAAAAGTATGATGGTAATGACATCATTTTGCCGGATGATATAACGCAGGTATTAAAATTAAAAGATGCACCGTATTTAAAACAACATATTGGCAGTGATATAATAACCGCAAGCGGAAATACATTATTGGGGGCGGATGATAAAAGTGGGGTGGCAGTAATTATGCAGGCAGCAGAATACCTGGTCAACAATCCATCGGTGATACATGGAAAAATAAAAATTGTTTTTACACCCGATGAGGAAGTAGGAAAAGGAACTGCAAAAATTGATATGAATAAAGTGGGCGCACAGTTTGGCTATACCCTTGATGGTGGTGACGCAGGCAGCCTGGAAGATGAAACTTTTAGTGCCGATGGGGCAAAGATCGTTATCAATGGAGTGATAGCCCACCCGGGATATGCAAAAGGAAAATTGGTTAATGCCATTAAGATTGCTGGGGAAATATTGGATGCCCTGCCAAAAAATGAGTGGGCGCCGGAAGCAACTGAGCACAAGGAAGGTTTTGTTCACCCGGTAAGGGTGGAAGGCATTGCAGAAAAAGCAACAATAGATTTTATTGTGCGGGATTTTGACCTGCAAAAATTAAAGGCGCACGGAAAAAAGTTAGAAGCGCTGGCGCAGCATATTGTTGATAAATATCCGGGCACTACCATGGAATTTACCATCAGCGAACAATACCGCAATATGAAAGAGATCCTGGACAAGCATCCTGAAGTTGCAGCTTATGCAGCCGAAGCAATACGCAGAACAGGGCTCGAAGTAAAAACAGAAAGTATCAGGGGAGGAACAGATGGTAGTAAATTAAGTTATATGGGTTTGCCATGTCCGAATATTTTTACCGGTATGCAGGGAATTCATTCAAAGATTGAATGGATCGGTGTAAAGGATATGATGAAATCTGCGGAGACCATTGTGCATTTATGTATGGTTTGGGAAGAGAAGAGTTAATGTGCTAATGTGCTGGAAGGAACTTAATATGCTTTGTGAAAGTATGGATAGGTGATACGCTTTGTCAATTATAAAAATTACCTTCACGCAAATGAAAACGATTGAATTTTTAAGAGAATACTGGTGGCTGATATTATTAGCATTTGCCTTACTGGGATGTTTTGTTACCGTTAACCAGGGCACCATTGGCGTGGTGACCATGTTTGGAAAATACAGGCGGATAATGCGGCCCGGATTAAATTTCAAACTTCCTTTCTTTGAGCAGATTTACAAAAAGATAAGCATTCAAAATCGATCGGTTGAACTGGAGTTCCAGGCGATAACGGTTGACCAGGCGAATGTATATTTTAAAAGTATGTTGTTGTATGCTGTTCAGAATGCAGATGAAGAAACGATAAAAAAAGTAGCATTCAAATTCATAAGTGATAAAGACCTGATGCAAAGCCTGGTGAGAACAGTCGAGGGATCTATCCGGGCTTTTGTTGCATCAAAAAAACAAGCAGAAATTTTAACCCTGCGCAAAGAGATTGTTGAATTTGTAAAAGAACAAATTGATTATGCTTTGGAAGAATGGGGCTATCATTTGCTGGATCTTCAGATCAACGATATCACTTTCGATAAAGCTATTATTGAAAGCATGAGCCGTGTTGTTGCCAGTAATAATTTAAAGGCTGCCGCGGAAAACGAAGGCCAGGCATTACTTATAACAAAAACTAAAGCTGCTGAGGCGGAAGGGAACGCGATAAAAATTGCTGCAGAGGCAGAAAGGCTGGCCGCCCAGTTGCGCGGTCAGGGTGTAGCGCTCTTTCGGGAAGAGGTGGCAAAAGGTATGAGCCAGGCAGCTACAGAAATGAAACAGGCAAACCTTGATACCAATGTTATTTTGTTTAGTATGTGGGTGGAAGCGGTTAAGAATTTTGCTGAGTATGGAAAAGGTAACGTGATATTCCTGGATGGCAGCACCGATGGTATGGAAAAAACCATGCGACAGATAATGGCGATGGGGCAGATGGACGAAAAGAAAAAAATTTAGACACGAATTACAATACACGAATTACTCTAATAACACGGATTACACTAATTAACGGATAAACGGATTAACGTATTAACTGTTCTGCGGCCATAGCCGTTTTTATGATCTCACCAAACCGGTAAATATCTTCAAAAGTATTATACAAAGGAACCGGTGCAACACGAATAACATTTGGTTCCCTCCAGTCTGCCAGCACACCATTTTTTTTGAGCGCCTCAAAAACTTTCTTGCCATTTTTCAACATCAATATAGAAACCTGGCATCCTCTTTCTTTTTCATTCAGAGGCGTTATTATTTCAATTATTTTTTGTTTCAGATCTTTGTTGATCTCCTGTAAAATATAGAGGAGATAATTGCTTAAGGCTTTAGATTTTACCAATAAATTTTTCATTCCTGCCTCTTCAAAAATGTCCAGCGACGCGTTGTGTGCGGCCATACTCAATACAGGCGCATTGCTTAATTGCCATCCCTCAGCCGTTGGTATTGGCTTAAAACCTTTATCCATATTAAACCTCGTGTCTTTATCATAACCCCACCATCCCGCTAGCCTGGGCAATTCTGTATTGGCAACATGTTGCTGGTGAATAAAAATTCCGGCTACACCACCGGGACCAGAATTTAAATATTTATAAGAACACCAGCAGGCAAAATCAACGTTCCAGTCGTGTAATTGCAATTCAATATTGCCAATGGCGTGTGCCAGATCAAATCCACACAGGGCTCCTACTTCGTGCGTTTTTTTTGCAATGGTGGCCATGTCAAATACCTGTCCACTGTAATAATTTACGCCCCCAAAAATAACCACCGCAGTTTGTTTGCCATGATGTTCTATCGTTGTTAAAATATCTTCCTGGCGGATGCTATGTTCGCCGTTTCGCGGCGACACTTCTATGATTACGTCATCTGGATTTAGTCCATGCAATTTTACCTGCGATTCCAGCGCATATTGGTCAGACGGAAATGCTTTTGCTTCGCAGATGATTTTAAATCTTTCTTTAGCAGGCCGGTAAAAAGTAGTGAGTAACAAATGAAGATTTATGGTGAGCTGATTCATCACCACTACTTCTTCCGGTAAGCATCCTATGAGTTTCGAAAGTTTGTCCGGAAATATTTCATGATAAGATAACCACGGATTGCGACCGTGAAAATGGGCCTCCACGCCGTAGTTTGCCCAGTCTTCCAGTTCGTTGTAAACATAATCCTGCGTTGTTTTTGGCTGCAGCCCTAGTGAATTGCCGGTAAAATAAATTGATTGTTTGCCATTGATTATGGGAATATAGAACTGGTCGCGAAAGCTTCTTAAAACATCTTTTTCATCAAGCCGTTTTGCAAACTCAAGCGTATTTTGAAATTGAATGGAATTCATAAATCAATTTAATATTTTTAGGGGTTTCCTGTATCTGGTTTTTTTTGAATCGTTGCAGTTATATTTTTTTTAACGCTTTTTTTCGCAACGGAAAACGAGAAACAAGGAACAAGAAACTTTATATGGTTGCGATAACTTTTAATTCTATAGAAATTGGTGTAGGCAAATTTTTTATTTCCACGGTTGTCCTGCATGCCTGCACTTCTTTAAAATATTCGCTATAAATTTTATTATATTTTTCAAAATCTGCTTTCATGTTGGTAAGAAAAACAGTTACATCAACAATTTTATCCCAGCTGCTACCGGCTGCCTCCAGCACGGCTTTCACGTTAGCAAATACCTGGTGGCATTCAGCTTCAATATCATATTTTATTTTGTTGCCATTTGAATCCAACGCCAATCCCGGGATAGAATTATCTTTTACATCCCGCGAACCTATACCCGAAAGAAAAAGAAGATTCCCCACTCTCCGTGCATGTGGATATGCGCCTAAGGGGGTTGCGGCGTTTGAAGAAATTATTAAATTTTTTGTTGCTGGTTTCTCTTTTCTCATTTTGGAAATGTATTCAATTTCTTAGTATTTACCTCTGTTAATGAAATTAGTTTTTTTACAATTTATCTATTCAAAAAAGGGTTAAGAAATCTATCAAAACTCCACACAAATATTTTTTG
>JACDBU010000039.1 GCA_013694745.1 Chitinophagaceae bacterium | reverse complement strand
GCCATACAATGGGGATATCGCTGGACAGATAAATCAGAAGAAGCAGACCGTAAAGAAGATAATCGTTTAATTATTGACAGCTTAAGTAAAAATCCACGGCTGTGGTTTGGTGGTGAAGGTTTTGGAAATGATCCGAGAAGCCAGACAGAAGATCTCGGTGATAATGCTATGAAGGCAAGTGAATATGGTATTCGTAATCTTAAACGCATCCTGAAAAATTTACCGGAGTGGACAAAAGCTGAAGGCGATCGCTATCAAAACCTGGGAGAAATTTATGGACAAATAGTAACCCAATTCAACCGTTATGCGTTGCATGTTACCAAAAATATTGGGGGTGTTTACGAAACTTTCAAAAGTGTTGAAGAGAATGGCAGTGTTTACGAACCCACTCCAAAACAGATGCAAAAAGAAGCAGTTCAATGGCTGCACCAGCAGGTATTTGAAACACCTGAGTGGTTACTGGATAAAAACATTTTGAATGATATAACAAGTCCAGTAACCAATAGTCTTTCAACGGTTCAAAACAATGTGTTAGCAAATGCTCTTTCACCAGCACGCCTGGCAAATATGCTGGAAATTGAAAACAGGTTTGGAAGTAAAGCTTACCCGGTTTTGGAATTTCTTTCAGATCTTAAAAAAGGAATATGGCAGGAACTGAGAACCGGTTCTTTGATCACAATGCCACGGAGAAATTTGCAAAAAACGTATACTGACAGGCTGATAAGCTTGTTGCCTGCTATGGCTGTAACCCAGTCTGTATCTGTGTTTGGCGGTGTAGCAACCAATACAAGGAATTCGGATATTCCATCCATCGCCCGGGGGCATTTAACTGATCTGCTTAGTGATATACGTGCTGCCATACCGCGGACAAAAGATCAACTGAGTCGTTATCATTTAATGGATGAAGCGAAAAGAATTGATGTGGCGTTGAATCCAAGATAATTTTTCAATATATATTTATTTAGAAGATCCAGGTAATTTACCCGGATCTTTTTTTATAACAAGAATTAATTAAAATAATTCTTTACCGCCCGCTGCTTTTTATTTAGGGTTAGAAAAAGCGCGTTGGTTTTTTAATAAAACACGCGCTGCTTGTAATTGCTCAGTTATTTAGAAATATTATTTTCCGCCTTTGAGATCTGTCTGTAATTTTTTTAGTTCCGGCCACTTACCTGCAGCTGCAAGTTTTGATTGCCTGGGCCATGATACAGGATTGTGCATTTTAAATTTATTTCCTGCAGCGTCAAGAATGCTTCTTAATCTTTTTTGTGTTATTGTTGAAAGTACTTCGAAGGTAGCAATATCAGCAGTGATCAAAAGTTCAGCAATCTTTTTTCCAATGCCTTCGATTTTGGTGAGATCATCTTTTTTGATATTGTCCGGAATTATATTTTCAATAATTTCCGGTACTGTGATAACACAATTTTCAATATAATAACCCTGCACGTGCACAAAATTATCGGCCGTATGGTCGTTGACCCATCTGCCGTCATTTAATAAATAACGATATTGATAAGTTCTTCCTGAGTCCAGTGTTAGCGTGGCTTTCATCGAGCCATCTTTTTGTTTTTTTAAACTGGTAGCATTGGTATTATCCCAGTTATTAAATTCGCCTAAAATTATTCCTGATGTTGCATCGGCAACCACATCGGCTGGTAGGGTAAAAGTTACTTTTGTTGACATAATAAAATCTGGTTTCGTAATTGTTGGGGTTATTTATTTTTTGTAATTAAAATTACCTGATGGTTTATACATAAGGCGCGCAAAAGTAACCCAAATACTAATTACTAAATCCTAATAAATAATTGATACTGTTAAATCGCAACTGAATTATGAGGAAAATTTCCTGGCAAGTATTTTATGGACAATAAATTTTGAGATGGTCCATAATACTATAAGTAAAGCAAACATTGTAAAAGGAGAAATGGCATTGTCAATTTTCAAGCCTCCGAGTATTGAAAAGATAAGTCCGATTATAAAAAGCGAAACAGCAAATAGTTTTTGACCGTATTTCCAAAGGCCTGTATTTTTCATTGTCCAGAATGTACAGATCCCAAACCAGATATTTCCAAATTTTGGAGGAAAAATACAAAAGGAAAGCCAGGCTGCAACCCATAACCCGTAACTCATTATCTTTGCATTTATGACACAAGAACAATTAAAGGATATGAGAGACCGTGTGGTGGTTTTGAGGAGGTTTCTTTGACGTTGAGAACCGCCTATCCAAAATAGATAATGATAAACAGCTTTCATTATCACCCGGTTTTTGGGATGATAATAAACGGGCTACTTCCATTTTAAAAGAAACAAAAGCTAACGAATACTGGGTTAATATGTTTCATGATGTTGAATCACTAGTAGATGATTCTGCCGTGCTTTTTGATTTCTGGAAAGAAGGAGAAGCCTCAGAAGCAGAAGTGAAAGATGCATATGATAAAGCCTTCAACTCCATTGAAGATGCAGAATTTAAAAGCACCCTTAACAAGCCCGAGGATGAGATGCCCGCTGTGTTACAGATAAACAGTGGTGCCGGTGGTACAGAAAGCCAGGACTGGGCAGAAATACTGCTTCGCATGTACCGTATGTATGGTGAAAAGCAAGGCTGGAGCGTGTCGGAGCTTGATTACCAGGCAGGCGACGGTGCCGGTATCAAAAGTGCCACACTTCAATTTGATGGTCCGTTTGCCTTTGGTTTTTTAAAAGCGGAAAGCGGGGTACACCGGCTTGTGCGTATTTCTCCATTCGACAGCAATGCAAGACGGCATACCTCATTTGCAAGCGTGTACGTGTACCCGTTAGTGGATGATACGGTGGATATAAAAGTTAATCCTGCGGATGTGGAATGGTCTTTCTTCCGCAGTGGTGGCAGTGGTGGGCAAAATGTAAATAAAGTTGAAACAGCGGTGCGCTTAGTTCACAAGCCATCCGGGTTTATCGTTGAATGCCAGCAGGCAAGAACACAAGGTGAGAACCGTGAAAAAGCAATGACGATGTTGAAGAGCCGCTTGTATGAAGAAGAAATGCGCAAACGCCAGGAAGTGATAGATGCAACCAATGCCGGGAAGAAAAAAATAGAATGGGGTAGCCAGATACGCAGTTATGTTTTTCATCCTTACAAAATGATAAAAGATCATCGTACCGATTACGAAGTGGGCAATGTAAACCCGATAATGGATGGGGAGCTGGATGGATTTATAAAAGCGTATCTTATGATGGAGAAGGAAATGATCTGATGGTTTGATGATTAGGTTAACCATCTTGATTTGTAAGATCAATTACATAATCTTTAGTTGGATAAATTTCATTTTATCTTGAAAATCTTAATTTTATAAACCAATTTATCAACCCACCTAATTATAACATCACTAAATTACCAAATCATTAAATCCTTTATATGAACTTTGGAGATTTTTATTATCCGCTGCCAATCAACGAACCCGTTCTGCATTATGCACCAGGTTCAGCAGAAAGAAAACTTTTACGGGAAACACTTATTGAATTAAAAAATAAAACACTTGATGTTCCCATGTACATTGGCGGAGAAGAAGTACGAACCGGTAAAAAAGTTGAATTGCATCCTCCTCACGAACGCAGTTACCTGCTGGGGCATTTTCATGCCGGTGATGCCGGTCATGTTAAGAAAGCAATTAATGCAGCAATGAAAGCAAGAGAGAAATGGGCTAACATGAGCTGGGAAAACCGCGCCAATATTTTTCTAAAAGCAGCTGATCTTTTGGCAACAAAATACCGTCCATACATCAACGCATCTACCATGCTTGGGCAAAGTAAAAGTGTTATACAGGCGGAGATCGATGCGGCGTGTGAGCTCATAGATTTTCTAAGATTCAATGTTCATTTTCTAAGCGACATTTACCGGCAGCAACCCATCAGCGGACACGGCATGAATAACCGGATGGAATATCGCCCGCTGGAAGGATTTGTGCTGGCAATAACACCTTTCAATTTTACAGCGATAGGTGGAAATCTTCCAACGTCGGCTGCTATGTGTGGCAATGTAGTTGTTTGGAAATGCGCCAACACACAGGTTTACAGCGCACAAATGTT
>JACDBU010000023.1 GCA_013694745.1 Chitinophagaceae bacterium | reverse complement strand
CTCCTGAAGCGCCTATCGCGGCACCATCAGGCTGCATTAAAAATAACTGGGCAACACCCGCCGCAAGTCCGCAAACAAAATAAAAGATCAAAAATTTCTTTGGGCCCCAAACTCTTTCCAGCACAGTTCCAAACATCCACAAGGCATACATATTAAAAAGTATGTGAAAAAAATTACCGGGATCATGCGCAAACATATGCGTAACCAACTGGTACGGCTCAAAGGCTTGGTTATGTACAGAATACAAAGCGAGGTAATTTGTTAACCCGATGGTTTTATCCAGGATCATTTGTGCCACAAAAACCACGGCATTTATAATGATAAGATTTAAAACGATCGGTGTAAACCGACTTGATGAACCATATTGAGCCATGTATCTTTTATTTATTATGCAATTTAATCTTTCAATTGTAATAGTACCACACATTCAATATGATGGGTGTGTGGAAACATGTCGACCGGCTGAATTTTTACAACTTTATATTGTTCACTCAGCAAATGTATGTCCCTGGCCTGGGTAGCTACATTACAGCTTACATAAACGATCTTAGGCGCTTTTATCCAGCGCATTTTCTCAATTAATTTAGCGTGCATACCTGCCCGCGGCGGATCAGTTATTATTACATCCGGCCTGCCATTTACTGCAAAAAAGTTGTCCGTACAAATTTCAATTACATCACCCGTAAAAAAAGAAGCATGGTCAATATTATTGAGTAATGCATTTTTTTTGGCGTCTTCAATGGCTTGCTCAATCTGTTCTACCCCAATAATTTTTTTTGCTTTTTTACTTAAAAATATTCCAATGCTGCCGGTGCCGCAATAAAGATCATAAACAATTTCCTTACCGGTTAATCCCGCAAAGTTTGCCGCAACGGAATAGAGGTTTTCTGCCTGACGCGTGTTTGTCTGGAAAAAAGATTTTGGTGAGATGATGAAATTAAAATCGCCAAGTTTTTCCATCACATATCCCTTGCCAGCATATATTTCAGGATCAAGATCAGAAATGCTATCATTCCATTTTGCATTTATGGTATAAAGCAGTGTAGTGATAGAGGGCAACTTTGATAATAAAAAATCGAAAAGTTTTTTTATCCCGGGCTGGTCATCGTAGCCAAATACTACATTCACCATTAATTCACCGGTGCTGCAAAAACGGATAATGACATTACGCAGCCAGCCGGTATGCGCCATAATATCGTAATAGGAAAGTGCGTTCTCAATTGCATATAACCGGATGATGTTCCGGATACTATTATTGATATCGTCCATTAAAAAACATTCCCGGATATCAATTATTTTATCAAACACTCTTGGGGCATGGTACCCCAGGGCATTTTGTTGTGGAATTTTTTCAGATTTGTTTATCTCGTCATTAGTGAGATAACGTTTATTGCTAAAGGTAAACTCGAGCTTGTTGCGGTAATGAATGGTATCCGAACTTCCGATGATCGGCAGTATTTCCGGCAGTTCAATTTTACCAATGCGCATTAAATTCTGTTCAACTTCCTGCTGTTTATATTCCAGTTGTTTTTGATATGGCAGCATCTGCCACTTACATCCTCCGCATATTCCAAAATGCATACAAAATGGTGTTACCCTGTCTTTTGATCTTTCTGAAATATGTATTGCTTTTCCTTCGGCCCAGTCCTTTTTATTTTTGGTTATCAATACATCTGCAACATCTCCGGGTACTGCGCCTTCTACAAAAACAACTTTCCCTTCAAGCCTGGCAAGTGACTTACCCTGGGCAGCATAATCACTAATTGGCAGATTTTGAAGAACGACTCTCTTTTTTTTCACTAATGTAAAAATACTTCATCGCCATAGACAACGTTTTATAAAAAATGTTAAGGAATAGAAGATATTACGACTTCCATTCAATTTTAGATATTTTTGCCTGCTTATGAAATGTTTATCAGGAAACTTTCTTACTGTTTCTTTACTGCTTTTCTCAATTACCTCATTTTGCCAGGGATACCAGGTAACCTTGCAAACCCCTGATTATACCGGGGGTTTGGCATATCTCACTTATTATTATGGAAAAAATGCTAATATCCAGGATTCGGCACTGGTAGATAAAAAAGGAGTAGCTGTATTTAAAAGCGATAAAAAATTAGCCCCGGGAGTTTATTCAATTGTGTTGCCGGGTAAAACAAAGCTGGCAGATTTCCTTGTGGATAAAGAACAAATCATTACTGTAAAAATTGATACCACGGACCTGGTAAATAAAACCATTGTAAGCGGATCAAAGGAGAATGAACTTTTTCAGCAATATCAAAAGTTCACTTCAATGAAAGGTAAACAGCTCGATGCTGAGCAGCGGGCCTACAAGATTTCGAGAACCCAGGGTGATTCATTGTTACATGAAAAAAAATACAACCTGCTCTCGGTAGAATTAACCCAATACAGGGAAAACATAATTAAAATTCACCCTCAATCCATGCTGGCTTCCCTGTTACAAAGTATGGCACAAACAGAATTGCCTAAAGCAAGGCCTGTAACAAAAAAGGATTCCCTCATCAACTATGAATATTATCGAAAACATTACTGGGATGGTGTTTCATTTATGGATGACAGGATAATACGAACGCCCTTTTTCCTGCCTAAGCTTGAAACTTATTTCAGGGAAGTTTTACCGCCGGTGCCAGATTCCATCATTAAAGAGAGTGATTATATTTTACTGCTGGCCAGGTCTAATCCGGAAATGTATAAATTTTTACTTAACTGGCTAACAGATGAATATATTTATCCTAAATATATGGGCCAGGATGCTGTATTTGTGCACCTGTATGAAAAATATCATTCAAAGGGAGTTTCGGTCTGGTTGAATGAAAAGCAACAAAACACCATTTCTAACAGGGCCTATATGCTTATGGCAAACCAGATCGGTGAAAAAGCTTCTGACCTGGAAATGATCGATACATCCGGCCGGCCATATAACTTGTATGATGTTAATGCTGATTATACTGTGGTGTGTTTTTGGGATCCCACTTGCAGCCATTGTCGGGCAGAAGTGCCTGAATTGGATACATTGTATCAAACCAAATGGAAACAGGAGGGAGTAAAAATGTATGGGGTACTTACAGAAAATGAAAAAGATAAATGGCTGCAATTTATTAAAAAGTATAACCTGGCAGGATGGATACATGTGTATCAAACTGAGGAAATGAAAAAAGCCGGCAGGGATTTAAATAAGCCGGGTTATCACCAGCTGTATGATGTAACGGAAACGCCTACACTATATTTGCTTGATAAAGAAAAGCGGATAATAGCAAAAAAATTGTCCTGGAAACAATTGGATGACGTACTCCAGGCCAAACTAAAAATTCATTAGGCCATTCATTTAAAAATAATAAAGGATGAAGAAATTCTTATTGTTACTTTCTTTTCTTTTCACTGTCAGCGTTATTTGTTCGCAAACGCTGTTTACATATGGCCCCAATGCAGTTAGCAAAGATGAATTTCTGAGGGCCTATAATAAAAATAAAGTAGCCGCGGGAGGAGATGCAGGCAAAGCCATACGTGAATATTTGAATTTATATATCAATTTTAAACTGAAGGTGAAAGCTGCACAGGATATACGTCTTGATACTTTGGAAAGCCAGAAAAATGACCTGCAAAATTTCAGAGGGGAGATCCAGGGAACTTACCTTAATGATGAAGCCGAAACAGAAAAACTGGTTAACGAAGCCTTTATCCGCAGCCAGAAGGATATTCATGTTGCCTACCTGTTTTTTTCACTTGCTGATGCAGGTACCGACAGCAACAAAATATACCAGGCTGCACAAAATGCGTATACAGATCTCTTACATAATTCTACAACCACTTTTTCTGAAGAAATACAGCACCCCGCAAATCAAAGTGTGAAGGCAATCAGTGCTGATGCCGGGTTCATAACAGTTTTTAGCTTACCCTACCAATTTGAAAACATCATTTATGCGCTGCATCCGGGTGAAATAAGTAAGCCTCATCTTTCAAAAAACGGCTACTCCATTTTTAAAAATATTGAAGAAAGAAAGGCGGTAGGTAAAATCAAGGCAGCACAGATCTTGTTTGCCTTGCCACCCGATGCCGATGAAGTACAAAGAAAGAATACAAAGCAAACGGTTGATTCAGTTTACAGTTTATTGAAACAAGGGGCTGATTTTGCCGTGCTGGCAAAAGATTTCAGCAATGATAAATTGACTTACATGAATGGAGGTGCCTTGCCTGAATTTGGGGCAGGAAAATATGAGCCTGCTTTCGAGACAAAAATATTTTCACTTCAAAAAGACGGCGAAATTTCCGAGCCATTTCTGTCTCCTTATGGGTATCATATAATAAAGAGAATTTCTTTAACGCCGGTGTCAACAAATAGAACAGACCCACAGGCCATGTATGCAATAAAGCAACAGGTGCTTCAGAACGAAAGGATAGGTATCGCCAAACAAAAATTTTTAATAACGGTTCTTCAAAGAATTGGTTACAAAAAAAATGCAGCAATAAATGAAACAGGCTTATGGAATTACACTGACAGTTTTGTTATTGCTAATAAATCATTAACAGGCAGCGCACTTAATGACAAAACGATTTTATTTAGTTACAACGGGCAGAAAATTACGGTAGGCGATTGGCTACAATATGCCAAAGCTTTTAGAAATTCTTCAGAGTCCTATAAGGGATCATCTTATAAAAAGCTAATGGAGAAATATATATCATTTACTGCGCTGGAATATTATAGCAAAAGGCTTGAAAATTATAACCCTGAATATAAATACCAGCTGCAGGAATTCAAAGACGGTAATTTATTATTTGAAGTGATGGAAAGAAATGTTTGGAGCAAGGCCTCGGAAGATTCTACAGGTCTCAAAAGTTACTATATCCAACATAAGAATCAATATAACTGGATGCAAAGCGCAGATGCAATATTGGTATCGGCTGCCAGTGAAAAGCTTGCCCAGGATGCAGTGCAGCAGCTTAAAAAGGGGAGATCATGGAAACAGATAATGGATGAAAGCGGCTCACAGATCCAGGTTGATTCTGCCAGGTATGAGCTTACGCAAATACCAGTGAAAGACAAATCAAATCTTATGGAGGGCACCATCACTTTGCCGGTTGTGAATGAAACAGACGGTACCGCCACATTTGTTAAAATCATAAGATTATATCAGCCTAACCAGCCACGCAATTTCGAAGAAGCACGTGGGCTTGTTGTCAATGATTACCAATCTTACCTGGAAGAAAAATGGCTGGAAACCATAAAGCTGAAATACCCGGTAACAATTAACGAAAAAGTTTTTCAATCACTTGTTCATTAAGATCATTTTAATTTCCAAAAACAATTTTGAAATAAATGCTGTTGGCAGGCTTTTTGTCTGTCTGCCATACATAATAACTTACACTCTAAATCAAAGAAAAATGAAAAGATTAATTTTCGCTTCATTATTTATTTTTATTGTATCAAATGCAAGATCACAGGTTTACCTCCAGGGAGGCGTTAATCTTGCTAATATTACCAATACTAAATCAGGTGCAACCGAGGATAACAATTTGCTTACCACTTTCAATGCCGGTATACTGGGGCGCTTTGATCTTTCAAAAACACTTGACCTGGAAAGCGGGCTGTTATTAGATGGCAGGGGTGCAAAAGCACAAACTTTTCTTACTGCCAACCACGATGATAATTATGTAAAAACAAAGTTCAATCCTTTATACCTGGAAGTGCCATTGAATATTGTATTGAGGGTTCCTTTAGAAAAAAAGACCAACATATTTTTTAATGCCGGTCCGTATGTTTCAATAGGTGTAGGTGGTAAGTCAACCCAGGATTCAAAAATTTTGGGAGTTACAGGTAGTTCATCCCAGACCATTAAATTCAGCAATGATGATCCGTTTACCTCACAGCAGGATGATGCGGCTTATGATAAATTAAAAAGATTTGATTTTGGATTAAATGTTGGCGGAGGATTTGACCTGGGGAAAGTGTTGCTAAAGCTTAATTATGCTTTGGGCTTAACAAAAATAAATTCTACTCAAAGTAACAACGGCGCTGATGATAAAAACAAATACAGAACCGTTAGTATTTCATTGGGTATCCCCTTAAGCAGGAAATAAGATGGTTTTTGAGCAAGAGGAACATAAAGGCTGTTCGGGAAACCGGCAGCCTTATTTTTTTGTCAGATGATCTTTTTCACCACGTTACAAATAACTTCCGGTTTGCCGAGGGTGTAGTAATGTAAAACCGGTACACCGGCTTTTTTTAATTCCATTGACTGGTCAATAAGCCACTCTGTACCTACCAGCGCAACATCAGCATCTGTTTTGCATTTTAATATTTCTGTACTTAAGGCGGTTGGAATATCTACATGAAATGTACGCGGCAAAACAGATAATTGTTTTTTAGACGTTATTGGTTTCAGCCCTGGTATGATGGGTACATCAATACCTAAATCCCGGCATGATTTTACGAATTCAAAATATTTTTTATTATCGAAAAACATTTGCGTGGTTATATAATCTGCCCCTGCATCCGTTTTGCGCTTAATGAACTGCAGGTCTGTCTGGAGGTTGGGTGCCTCAAAATGTTTTTCCGGGTATCCCGCAATTCCGATACAAAATTGTGTCTTTGAACCATCGCGGATATCTTCTTCCAGGTATATTCCATTATTTAGATCCACCACCTGTTTCAACAGATCCAGCGCATAACGGTTACCGTTAGGTTCTGGCTCAAATAACGTTTCATTTTTTGCCGCATCACCCCGCAATACCAAAACATTATCTATCCCTAAAAAGGCAAGATCGATCAGCGCGCTTTCAGTTTCCTGCTTGCTGAATCCACCGCAAATAAGATGCGGTACTGCATCAATTTTGTAGTGGTTCATGATAGCCGCACAAATTCCAACCGTTCCGGGCCTTTTTCTTACTTCTACCTTATCAAATGTACCATCGGCCTTCTTTTTAAAAACCTGCTCACTTCGGTGATATGTTACATTTATGAACGATGGCTTGAATTCCATCAGCGGATCAAGATGATCATAAATGGAATTGATCGTTTTCCCTTTTAATGGTGGTAGGATCTCAAAAGAAATTACGGTGCTTTTTGACTGCTTTATGTGCTCAATTACCTTCATACTTGTAAATTGTTACAAACATAAGTTGTAATGGAATAACGGCAAAACATACGCAACACACCCCTTTCCTAAATTCCTCATAATTAAAGGTTAAACTAAGGATTAGAAGCTCATCTTACTGTTTACTTTGGACTTTAATTTGCGTCTAACAGGTATAAAATAAGTTGTATGAAAAAGCTATTAACAGGATTAATCATTTTATCTTCTATGTTCTATTCGTGTAAGAGCATTAGCCAGGTTTATAATGATGATTATGGCTCACAAAACCAGGTTTCTTATCAAACCTTTTACGATGATCTTTCACCATACGGACATTGGATAAATACACCACAATATGGCTATGGCTGGATACCCGAAGCAGAGGCTGGGTTTCAACCTTATGGCACAAATGGACAATGGGTTTATACTGATATGGGATGGACGTGGGCATCAGACTACAGTTGGGGATGGGCGCCGTTTCACTACGGTCGGTGGACGTTTGAGCAGGGTTATGGATGGATGTGGATACCGGGTTATGAATGGGCACCGGCATGGGTGGCCTGGAGAAGAAGCCCGGACTATTATGGATGGGCACCTTTAGGCCCTGGTATTAATATAAATATTGGAAGTGATTATAATCCCGGATATAATTACTGGAACTTTGTTCCACACAGGTACATTTCACATCCGCATGTAAACAATTATTATGTAAATCGTAACCAGAATACAACCATCATTAACAACACGACGATCATCAATAATAATAATGTTACTAATGTTGGTGTTAGAAAAGTGAATTATTTTCCTGGTCCGTTGAGGAACGTAGTAGAACAGGATAATCATGAAGTATTAAAACCAGTTACCATTCGTGATAATACAACACCTGGAGCTACACAGGTAAGGCAGGGTGCTTTACAACTTTACAGGCCAAGGGTAAATTCGCAAAATATTCAAAAGGCCACTCCGCAAAAAGTTGAGACTTTGCAACAGATAAAAAATGCTGCTGCAGGCATAAGGCAATTATCCCCGGCAAACCCCGCACAGCCTGTGTTAACAGAAACCGGAACGGGTACAACCCCTATTCAAAATCCTAATCCTGCAGGGAATATTAAACAGGCAGAAATTAGAAACAATAATGTAAAGCCCAATAATGAAATTCAAAACCAGGTAATAAATCCTGCTGCAACACCAAACAAAGTAAATATTCCGAATGATCAAAACAGGGATATCCAAATGCAAAGACAACAACGCAATTTTGACAGGCAACAACAAAGAATTATTATGAACAATCAACAGGCAAATACAACTCAGCCACAGCCACCTGTTCAACAAAGGCCAGTATCAGCGCCGCGCAGGGATATTATGCCACCACAAAGAAAGATGATGAATATGCCGCCACAACCGGTACGTGAAAATAACTTACAACAGCAGCCAGTTCATCAGCAGCAGCAAATGCAGCCACGCATGGTGCAGCCGCAAATACAACGTCCTGCTCCTGTAAGGCAAATGAATAATGATCATCAAAATAAAAGAGGTGACAAGGAAATTAAAGATTAAGCAGAAAGAAAAATTCCATAAAAGAACGAAGCCAGTCTTCGTTTTTTTATTTGAAAGAATGTAGGCAGGAAATCAACTACATTATATTTTGAAAAAGCTTTTTAGCATTATGCAATATCTGTTGAGCACTTAATTTTCATTCACTTAATTTTGTTGAAATTCATACTTTGGTTCAAACAATATTTGCAAGAGAAATAGTAAAAAGCTACGGAAAACGCATCGTAGTTAATAAAGTTTCTTTTCATGTTGAGCAAGGCGAAATTGTTGGTTTACTGGGACCAAATGGCGCAGGTAAAACAACCTCTTTTTACCAGGTAGTTGGCTTGATAAAGCCAGACCAGGGAAGTATATTTTTGAACGATATGAATATTACCCGGCTGCCAATGTATAAAAGGGCGCAAATGGGTATTGGTTATTTGCCACAGGAGGCAAGCGTTTTTAGAAAACTTTCTGTAGAGGATAATATAGCCGCAGTGCTGGAAATGACCTCATTGACAAAGCGTGAACAAAAGGATAAACTTGAATCCCTGATAGATGAATTTCATTTGAGTATGGTTCGAAAAAGTAATGGAGATATTTTGAGTGGTGGTGAGCGAAGGCGCACCGAGATAGCTCGGGCATTAGCGGTTGATCCTAAATTTATTTTACTGGATGAACCTTTTGCAGGCATTGATCCGATAGCGGTTGAAGATATTCAATCGATCGTAACAAAATTAAGATCTAAAAATATTGGTATTCTTATTACTGACCATAATGTAAATGAAACTTTGAGTATTTGCGACAGGGCATACCTCCTGATCGAAGGAAAAATATTCAAGCACGGCACATCAGAAGAGCTGGCAGAAGATGAGCAGGTAAGAAGATTATACCTTGGCCGCAACTTTGAACTAAAGCGGAAAGATTACCTGCATACTGATATGTAATGCATTTATATTTCTTATTCTCCCTTTCTTTATCCCTTTAATATCATAATCATTAATTATTTTGCTAAGTAATGAAACTGCTTAGTACAACTATCTCCGGCCTGGCAAGGTTGCGTTTTTGGCGAATACAAAACTGGGCAACACAGCCCGCTGCAGCCCAGCGCGAGGTTTTGCAGGAATTGGTTACAGCAGCGCAGTACACAGAATTTGGCAGAAAATACAATTTCTCAAAACTATTTTCTGTAAAAGAATTTAAAGCCAATGTGCCTGTACATGAATATGATGATATAAAACCATACATATTGCGAATGATGGATGGTGAAGAAAACGTACTCTGGAACACACCGGTATATTGGTTTGCAAAAAGCAGCGGAACAACATCAGATAAAAGCAAGTTCATCCCCATCAGCGATGAAAGTCTTAAGGATACACACTTTAAGGCATCCAAGGATGTGCTTACCTATTATTATAAAAATTTTCCTGACAGTGACCTGTTAACCGGCAAAAGTTTGGTGGTAGGAGGCAGCCACCAGATACACCAGTTCAATGATGAGATGCATTACGGCGATCTCAGTGCCGTACTTATGCAAAACACTCCTTTCTGGGGACACTGGATACGAACCCCGGAATTAAAAATTGCATTGCTGGATGAATGGGAAAATAAAATTGAAAAACTTGCCAGCAGCACCATTACAGAAAATGTTACTTCACTGGCAGGGGTACCTACCTGGACCATAATTTTAATAAGAAGAATTTTAGAAATTTCCGGGAAAAAATACCTGAAAGAAGTATGGCCAAACCTGGAACTGTATATCCATGGCGGTGTTTCGTTTACCCCTTACCGTGAGCAACTGGATGATCTCATAGGCAAGCCGATAAATTATCTTGAAATATACAATGCCAGCGAAGGTTTTTTTGCTGCGCAGGATACACCATCTGATGATGGCATGCTTCTTTTTACCCAACATGGTATCTTTTACGAGTTTATGCCAGTGGACGAGTATGGTAAAAAACACCCGACAACCATGGGTTTGCGCGATGTGCAGCTGAATAAGAATTATGCGCTTATAATAAGCACCAACGGGGGTTTGTGGCGATACCTGGTTGGCGATACGGTACAGTTTACTTCACTTAATCCTTTTCGGATCAAAGTTAGTGGCCGGCTAAAACATTTCATTAATGCATTTGGTGAAGAACTGATCGTTGATAATACTGACAAAGCAATTGCCATTGCCGCAGAAAAAACAAACACAATAGTAAATGATTATACGGCAGCACCGGTATACTTTACCGGTAATAATAACGGTGCTCACGAATGGCTCATAGAATTTGATGAGGCGCCCGAAGATATAAATGATTTTGCTGCAGCACTGGATAACGCATTAAAGTCCATCAACAGCGATTATGAAGCCAAACGATATAAGAATATTGCCCTCCGTATGCCGGTGGTGAGGATAATGCCGAAAGGAACATTTCTGGCATGGCTAAGGAGTAAAGGAAAACTGGGCGGGCAGCACAAGGTTCCCCGGTTAAGTAATGAAAGAAAAATGCTGGAGGAAATACTCGCAGCTTCAAATATTAACCCGCAATGAACACACAAAAATTAGCCTGCGCCTGTTTATCGTTGTTCCTATCTTTATAACCCGGAGGTTTTATAAATATATTTTATTCATGATCCAAATTCATACACATGAAACTTCTTGAAAATAAAGTAGCCGTTATTACAGGTGCCAGCCGCGGCATCGGAGAAGGGATCGCTTTAAAACTTGCTGAACATGGCGCCCACATCGCATTTAGTTATGTAAGCAGCGATGAAAAAGCAAAAGCACTTGAAGAAAAATTAAAAACTTTAGGCGTGAAGGCAAAAGCCTATAAAAGCAATGCCGGTATTTTTTCAGATTGTGAAACGATGGTAAATGATGTGATGAAAGAATTTGGTGCGCTGGATATTTGTGTTAATAATGCAGGTATCTCAAAAGATAATTTATTGCTGCGTATGACACCGGAGCAGTGGGATGAGGTAATGACAACAAACCTGAAAAGTGTATTCAATATGACGAAGCAGGTGATTAAACCAATGATGAAAGCAAGGAGTGGAAGCATCATAAATATGAGCAGTATCATTGGTGAAATGGGTAATGCCGGGCAAAGCAGTTATGCGGCTTCAAAGGCCGGTGTGATCGGATTCACAAAATCTGTAGCTAAAGAATTAGGCAGCAGGAATATCCGGTGTAATGCCATAGCGCCGGGTTTTGTTGAAACAGATATGACCAGTTATTTAAAAGACGGCGAAGGTGCTGATAAATATAAAGCTACTATTCCACTGGGAAGATTCGGCACTACAGAAGATATTGCTAATAGCGTTTTATTCCTTTCAAGCAACATGGGCTCATACATTACCGGTCAGGTGATAAGTGTTTGCGGGGGATTAAATATTTAGCCTGGAGGTAAAAAAAAGAGAAAAAAGAAAAGTTGATTAGCTTTTATTTTTTGCCATCTTAAATTTATTTATCGCATTTTTTGTGAAATCACTTATTACCAGTTTTCCACTTATTGCCGCTCTCTCTTTTAAAAGTGCATCCCAATGTTCAGTGCCTTTCCAGAACATTTTTTTCATTTCTGCCATGGCTTCAGCACTGGAATGCGATAATGAAGTTGCCAGCCGGTAAATTGATTCATCCATATTTTCAATGTTATCATGCACTTCTGCAAATAAACCTTTGCGTTTTGCCCAGTCGGAATTTCGCCATAAAGCTGCGTCGATGGCGAGCTGACTAAAAGCCGAAAATCCAATTTTTTTTTCAATAACAGGACCAACCACAAATGGCCCTATGCCGACAGAAAGCTCGCTTAATTTTATTTCGGCACCAGTAACTGCTATCGCATAGTCCATGGCAGCTGCCAGTCCAACCCCACCTCCCACACACTTTCCATGAATACGGCCAATAATGAGCTTCTTACATTTGCGCATTGCATTGATAACATTTGCAAAGCCACTAAAAAATGCAAGACCATCTTTTGCATTCGTGATTGCTGTAAGCTCTTCAAAACTGGCACCGGCACAAAATGCACCCACGCCTGCGCTTTTAATAATGATCACCCTGGTATCATCATGCGTTCCAGCAAAATGAATTTCATGCGCCAGGTCCTCCAGTATTTTGCGGGGCAGTGAATTGCTTTGTGGATGAAAAAATTCAATTGTATTGATCCCGTGTTCTATGTGAGATGTTACGTATGCGTTTTGAATCATTTTATAATTGTTTTACCACATAGGCACAATAGATACATAGTTAAAATGGTGGCAAACCTGCAAACCACTCATTTACCATTGTTCTTTGACCTTCTTTAAAAATATTTGTGCAATTAAAATTAATCAAAATCCCTTTGGGCTTTTGAAGCAATTTCATATAAGTGAGTTATTGCGCCTCATGTACAGGATGAATAAAATCAATGGCTTTCAATTCAACAACGATCAAATCTTCAATTAAAAAATCAAGTCTCAATTCCGTATCCAATTGTAACCCCTTATAAATTACCGGTGCATACATCTGTGATTGAAATTCAAATCCTCTTTTTTCGATCTTCCTTTTGAAACTTTTGTCATAAATACTTTCTAATAAACCAGGGCCCAATTCTTTATGACTTCTATTGCAGAACCAATTTTTGATAAGTAAGATCTGTTAAATACTTCTGCGTAATCATCTACTCTATTTCATTTCTATGTTCCTTTGTGCCTATGTGTTTAATTCTTTTTCACTAGTATTTAACTCTTACTTTCTCTTTGCCACCATAGTAAGTATCGTAGCCACTCCTACAACTGGTTCATCTGTTTCATCTAAAATTTCAACATACCATTTTACAATCCCACGAGGTATATCAATGCCTTTTTGCATGGGTACATCCGGGTTGGGAATTTTTAATTCCTGTTCAATTTTTTCTTTGCAGGTAAATCTTATAAAAATTTCTGTGCCCGGATAAACCGGTTTAGTAAAACGCAATTCATCAATTCCATAATTTAAAAGCACCGGGTTTTTTTCGAAGCTGTCCACAAATAAACCTGCCGCAACACTCATAATAAAATAGCCATGCGCTACCTGTTGCTCAAACATGGTATCAGCGAAATCGGTGGTTTTAATGTGCGCATAAAAATGATCACCACTCAGGTCTGCAAACTTATCTATGTCATCACTTGTGATCAATCTTTTATCCGTTACCACTTGGTCACCAATTTCCAGTTCTTCAAAATATTTTTTAAAAGGATGAACAGCGGATAATTTTCCTTTGGCATTTGGCTGGTAAACATTGGTAATAGCGGTAAGCATTGTTGGAGAACCCTGCACTGCTACCCGTTGCATGTAATGTTTTACTCCCCGTAACCCACCCATCTCTTCGCCGCCACCAGCGCGGCCTGGACCACCATGCACCAGCAGCGGTAAGGGAGATCCATGACCAGTACTTTCTTTTGCACAATCATTATTTAACACTAAAATTCTTCCATGGTGAGTACCAGCGCCAAGTACATATTTACGCGCAAAACTTTCATCGGCTGTTACAACAGAGCTGCACAAAGAACCTTTGCCTTTGTTGGAAAGTGCAATAGCTTCTTCAATATTTTTATAAGGCATGATGGTGCTCACCGGCCCAAACGCTTCCACATTATGCGATGCTTCGGCGGTGAAAGGATGCTCATTCATCAGCAACAGCGGGCTCATGAAAGCGCCTTTTTTTGCATCCGCATCAATCACTTCAATACTATCAAGACTACCATAAATTATTTGTGAAGATGCCAGCAGCTTTTGCACCTGCCCTCTAACTTCTTCTCTTTGCGATTGGCCCGCAAGCGGTCCCATCCTCACTTTATCATTTTCGGGATTGCCGATAATGGTTTGAGATAAAGATGCACTGATGGCTTTCCAAACATCTTCCATTTTATTTTC
>JACDBU010000224.1 GCA_013694745.1 Chitinophagaceae bacterium | reverse complement strand
GCTATATCTTCAAGCGGAAGACCAGGATAAAAATACTCAACAAAAAAGCATTTGAGTTAGCCACGGTGAAATTCCCATTGTATGTGCGTGATGAAGACAAAGAAATAGTGAGCGAGGTTATGGCGGTTACCTCTAATCTTGAAAATGGGCAGGTGGTGGAAACAAAGCTTGAAAAAACTGACCTGTTTACCATTAAAAAGGATAAAAATCACCTTGAGCAGAAGTTTACAATGCCCGCCGCCCGGGAGGGCTCAATTATAGAATACAGTTATACAGTAACCTCTGATTTTTATTTTAATATTCCGTCATGGGAGTTTCAGAACATTGATTATCCTTGTTTGTGGAGCGAATACCAGGTAACGATTCCGAGTTTGCTGGTATACATTTTTAACAAGTATGGCGTGCATCCGTTTTCAATTGATAAAGCAGACGAGGGGCATGCCGTGTATTTGCTGACAAAGCCTGCAGACCAGAGGAATCCTGGTATGCAGGAGGAAACCTATTCTATAAACGCCAATACCGTTAAACATCGCTGGGTAATGAAAGATGTGCCGGCTTTTTACGTAGAAAATTTTCTTTCAACACCGAAAAATTATATTGACAGGGTGTCTTTTCAGCTGGATAAGACCTATGATGGAGAAATATACCACGAGGTTATGCCTACCTGGAGAAAGGCAACTGAAGATTTGCTAAAACGCGAAGACTTTGGGGCCTTCATGTATGGAGATGAAAATAATTACTGGATGAATGAAATACTTGACCCGGTTGTTAAGAGCAGTACTGACATGTTGCAACAGGCAAAAGAAATTTATTACTATGTGGCGCGGAACTATACCTGTACAAATCATTACGACAGAACCCTCAGTGCTACGTTGCGCGATGTCTATAGAAAGCGCAGTGGTACCGTTGGCGATGTAAATTTGCTACTCACTGCACTACTCCGGAAGAAGGGCATCAATGCTTCACCGGTTTTGTTAAGTACACGCGAGTTTGGTTATAATTACCCCGGTTACCCGGTGATGGATCGGCTTAATTACGTGGTCTGCCGGGTATCAATCGATGGTATGGTTTATTGCCTGGATGCGTCGCACGCATATTTAGGCTTTGGTAATCTGCCTGGCAATTGCTATAACGGACATGCACGGATTATCAGTCGCACCGATTCCGCTTCTATTTTCTTTATGCCTGATTCAATAAAGGAACGCAGGTTTACCATGGTCAATATTATTAACGACCCTCACAAAAAAGGAAGTTTAACGGGGAGTGTGCAAACACAGCCGGGTCAACTGGAGTCTTATGAAATCAGAACTGCAATTGCTCTGAAAGGCGAAGTAAAATATTTTGAAGAATTGAAAACAGCGGCACGCAATGAAGCCGACATTACCAACACGTGGATCGACTCGCTGAAAGATGTTGAGCAGCCGGTAAAACTCGAGAGTGAGTTTGTTTTAAAGACGGGCGATAGCACCGATATCATTTATTTTAATCCCGTTTTGTGGGAAAGCTATGACCGTAACCCGTTTGCGGCCGCAGTAAGGAAGTACCCGGTGGAGATGCCGTATCCTATCAACAATACCTACGTGTTGATGATGGAGATTCCACAAGGCTTTGAAGTGGATGAGCTGCCAAAAATGGCAAGGGTTTCTTATAATGGGGGAGAGGGTTCCTTCGAATACCTGGTGCAAAAAAGCGAGACCCTGGTTCAATTAAGATGCACCCTACAATTGAAGAAAGCAAACTTTGATCCCGAAGATTACAGCTCGCTACGTGATTTTTTTGCATTCGTTGTAAAAAAGGAGGGCGAGCAGATAGTGTTTAAAAAGAAAAAGCAATAATATTTATTGTTGACAACCCAGTATTTGTTCAATGAATTTTTATTCAAAATGGCAAAATGATATTCGTATTTCAGCGTTCGCGTGTGCGGCTCAACAAGGCCACATTTGCACCGGAAGATTACAGTTCATTGCGTGAGTTTTCTGCTTTTATTGTGCAAAAAGAAAACGAGCAAATTGTGCTTAAGAAGAAATAACCATCTATGAAAAATTTTCTTTACCTGTTGTTATTTGTTGTACCTGTTTGCCTTTGCGGACAATCGTACAATGTATTGCTGATACCTGACTCCCTAAAAAAAAATGCCGACGTAGTGGTAAGGGCAGAAGAGCGCATAATGGAGATAAAATCACCGGGGAAAGCAACTATTAAAGAGCGGCATGCCTACACCATTCTAAACGAATCTGCAGCCAAATATGCCAGGTATGTAAGCTACTATGATAAGTTTACTTCTATCAACTATATCAACGCTACCTTATATGATGCGTTCGGTAAAGAGTTAAAGCATGTAAAGAAAAAAGACATGCAGGATTTAAGCGGGGACGATCAGTCCAGCCTCATGG
>JACDBU010000007.1 GCA_013694745.1 Chitinophagaceae bacterium | reverse complement strand
GTCCTGTTGAAGGTCCTCCGCGTTGTATATTACAAACCAGCAAGGGAATTTCCAGCATCACTGCAAGTCCCATGGCTTCTGCTTTAAGTGCCATACCCGGGCCGCTTGTTGCGGTTACCCCCAGGCTGCCACCATATGATGCACCAATGGCAGAAGTGATTGCAGCGATCTCATCTTCGGCCTGGAAAGTTTTTATACCAAAAGCTTTATGCCTGCTAAGCTCATGTAAAATATCACTCGCTGGTGTTATGGGATACGACCCTAAAAATAATGGTAAACCGCTCTTTTGTGAGGCCGCAATTAAACCATAGGCCAACGCCTGGTTGCCCATAATGCTGCGATAACTGCCAGCAGGCATTTTTGCTTTTTCTACTGAATATCTTGTGGTGAAAGTTTCTGTAGTATCGCCAAAATTATATCCGGCGAGCAATGCTTTAATATTACTGTTCAGGATGTCTTCTTTCTTTCCAAATTTTTCTTTTAAAAATTGTATCGTATTATCCATGCTGCGGTTATACATCCAGTATAAAAATCCGAGCACAAACATATTCTTTGCGCGGTCTTTTTCCTTAGTGCCCATTTCAAATTCCTTCAATGCTTCCCGCGTCATTTTGGTAACATCGAGCTTTATCACTTCATAGCCATCGAGGCTATTATTTTCAAGGGGATTTATTCCATCAGGATAATTGGCGAGCCGCAGGTTCTTTGCATCAAAGCCATCTACGTTTGCAATTATCTTTCCATTGCGTTTCAATCCTTTCAAATTTGTTTTTAGTGCTGCTGCATTCATAGCTACCAATACATCGCAGGTATCGCCGGGAGTAAAGATCCTGTCGCTTGAAAAGCGCAACTGAAAGCCGCTAACGCCTGGCAGCGTTCCCTGAGGGGCACGTATTTCCGCCGGAAAATCGGGAAATGTTGCCAGGTCTATCCCAAGCATCGCAGTATTGTTGGTGAACTGGCTACCGGTTAGCTGCATTCCATCACCTGAATCACCAGCAAATTTAATTACCACATCCTGTAAAACCTCTTCTTTAGTATCCATATTATTGACAATTGAACGAATACAAATTTACCATTTTGTAATGGTGAAAACCGCTGCAATTTTTTATAAATATTTTGAAATTATGATCTGCCCCGGATATGTATGCAAACGTATAATCTATGAAAGATATACAATTAACAAACTAAATATTTCCTGCTGAAGTTTCAATTCTTTATTTCAATTAATTTTATATTCTAAATTTTACAAAATGGCTCTGTTTAAATCCGGCAACCCGGCACTTTCCGAAAAAATGTTTACCAACACACTTGTTACCAATGTTGGCGAAGTGATGACGGTAAGAGGCACCTTAAATAAATTTGGTTTTTTATTTTTAATGGTAATGGGTACAGCCTTTTATTCATGGAAAGAATTTGCACAGGGCGGAAATGTTACCCCACTTATCTGGACCGGGGCTTTGGGTGGTTTGGCAGTTGCATTTATCATAATTTTTAAAAAGGAATGGGCACCTTACCTGGCGCCATTATATGGTTTACTGGAAGGACTTTTTGTAGGTGCTATCTCTGCATATTTTAATTTTGCATTTGCGCAAAAGGCACCCTATATAATTGTGACCGCTGTTGGTTTAACTTTCGGTACCGCCATTGCAATGTATCTTCTATATAGTTTCAGGATCATTCAGGCAACACAAAAATTTAAGTCTGTTATTTTTACAGCAACGGCAGGTATAGCAATATTTTATCTTATCACCATGGTGTTGCGCATGTTTGGGATGGATGTTCCTTTTCTACATGAAGGCACAACTTTCGGTATTATCTTTTCTTTATTTGTTGTAACTATTGCTGCGCTGAATTTAATTCTAGACTTCGATATGATAGAAAGAGGTGTTGCAGAAGGCGCGCCTAAATATATGGAATGGTATGGAGCATTTGGATTGCTCGTAACAATTGTATGGCTTTACCTCGAGATCCTCAGGCTGCTGGCAAAATTAAACAGCAGGAGATAGTTGTTAATTTATTTGATAGTTTACAAAAAATAATTAGGAATTAATAATTAGGAATTAGGAATTAGGTAATAATGTCTCTTCCCGAACTAGGTTGACATATTGTAAATCACAAAAATAACAATATGAAGACAATTGAGCAGAGAACAATTATTCGGTACAGTGTTAGCTTTAAACAAATGGTTGTTAAAGATATCGAGCA
>JACDBU010000242.1 GCA_013694745.1 Chitinophagaceae bacterium | reverse complement strand
GCACACGATTGTGTTGAAGCTGGTAAACATTTGCTGACTGCTTCTTATGTTGATGAAAATATCAAAACATTGCAAAGCAGGATCGAAGAAAAAAAATTATTGTTCTTATGCGAAATGGGGCTTGATCCCGGCATCGATCATATGAGCGCTATGAGGATCATCAACAAAATAAAAAAGAACGGGGGAAAGATCACTTCGTTTATTTCTCATTGCGGCGGTTTGGTTGCACCTGAAAGTGATGATAATCCATGGCATTATAAAATAAGCTGGAATCCGCGAAATATAGTGCTGGCAGGGAAAGAGGGTGCAACATATCTTTTAAAAGATAAAAAAATTAAATTGCAATACCAGCAGGTTTTTAATAAATGTATGCCGGTTACTATTGAAAATTTATACCCGCTTGCCTGGTATGCAAACCGGGATTCGCTTTCTTATATTGAATTGTATGGATTACAGGATACCAAAACATTTATCCGCACAACGCTGCGTCACCCGGCATTTTGCAGGGGATGGAATAAAATTATTAATATCGGATTAACCAATACAGAAGATCTTGAAAAAATAAAAGATTGCAAAACATACGCAGACTGGTACCAGTTAAAAATTAGTCCTTTCATAAATAATAATAAGGACTGGAATTTTTACCTGCAGTTATATATCACGGATCCTTTTAAAGATGAATTCAGCAAACAGGTAAATTACCTCGGCCTTCGCACTAAAGAGCTGTTACCGGAAGGGTTCACATCATCAGAATCCATATTGCAATATGCTATGGAAAAAAAATTATGCATACATGAAACCGACAAGGACATGATCGTTATGCTTCATGAATTGGAATATGAAGCAACAGATAATACAGGCATTGGAAAAACACAAAAAATAAAAAGCACACTCATCGTTAAGGGAGAGAATTCGCTCAAAACTGCCATGGCAAAAACTGTTGGGCTTCCATTGGGTATCGCAGCTAAGATGATATTACAGGATAAGCTAAATTTAACAGGGTTACACATTCCCGTTAGTCCGCAAATTTATGAACCCATTTTAACAGAATTGGAAGCTCAGGGAATTAAATTTTCCGAGACTGAAGAAGGCGTAACCCATTGAACATTCATTTATCAGCTATTTAACATCTATTTATCAGCCAATAAAAAATTGACTTTTAAAACCAAAAAATCAGGTAGCTGTATTGAATATTTGTTTCTCAGCATCAAGCATATAATTATCCTTGTTGGTTATTATCAGGTTCTTAAACTCATTAACCTTAACCCAGTAAAGTATCCAAAGCACAAGGGATGCGAGGGAAGCAAAAGGAATAAAAAAACACACTGTACTAATATTCCAGGCCAGTCCTAATCCTGATGTTGGTTTATTTTCTTTTATCGGGATGTTGAGCCTTTCGCATTCTGCTTTAATTGAATCTGCAATACTGTTAACCACGATAAATTGCCAAACAATGTTGAATAAGGGAATCAGCATCAGCCAAACATTTCCCGGCGACATCTTCTGGTTCTCTGCAGAAATGGCATTAAGCGTCTTTTGCAAAGTGATGAGGAAAAAAATGTATGGGATTATTGCCAGAGCAATTACAATAAACAGTATTGTTAATTCACCTTCTCCCGGCATTACAAATAAGAATTTCATAGAAGTTAGTTTGATCCAATATTACTCAATATTTATGAAAGCAGGATTTTCAATAAATCATCCATTCCTTCCGTTGCAGGTTTTTCAATAAAAAATAAATTGGGTTGATAAGAGATTGCGGGGATCTTTTTGTCAATAATATATTTAGGCACACCGGGCCGGATGTAATTTATCAAACCGGAAGCTGGGTAAACCTGCATTGAAGTTCCTACCAGGATAAAAATATCAGCACCGGCCATTATTTTTTTCGCCTCCATGATAAGCGGTACCGGCTCATCGAACCAAACTATGTGCGGGCGTAATTGTTCACCATGCACATCCTTATCGCCCACGTTTATATCACCTCTTATTTCATAACTTTTATTTTGATCTTTACTGCCACGCATTTTAAAAATTTCGCCATGAAGATGGATCACGTTTGTTGATCCTCCTCTTTCATGAAGGTCATCAATGTTTTGTGTAACGATGGTTACTTTAAAATTTTCTTCCAGGGCAGCCAATGCTTTGTGCGCCGCATTTGGTAATGCCTGCGCAACATCCCGGCGACGCATATTATAAAAATCAAGTACAAACGCGGGATCCTTTTCCCATCCGGCCGGAGAAGCCACTTCATATACATCGTACCCCATCCACAAGCCATCACTGTCCCTGAAAGTCTTTAGTCCACTCTCGGCACTGATGCCCGCACCGGTGAGCACAACTATGTGTTTTTTCATTTACCAAACTTAGCGAACAAACAAATTATATATACGACTACTTTTGAAAAATTCTGAGCTTTGCAAAAGCTCGCTTTCTCCAAAGTATCCTGCCTCCAAAAATCAATAACCACAATGGCCAGACGGAGACTAAACCTATAACTATTTCTCCAATAAAATTAATGCCGGTTTTAAAAGCATCAACCGTTCTTTGTAAAAAACCAGGCGTATTGTTATCAGGAACAAAACCAGGGAGAGGCTGGTAAAAAGTTAAGTTTATGGTACTAAACGCAGATTGATGTGATAAATAATTTATTCTCCCGGAGGCAGATTCAATTTCCTCCTGGATATCATTTATTTCTTCCTGCACTTTTAAAACATCTTCCATGTTTTTCGCTTGTTTTAAAAACTCAAGATATTTTAAACGGGTTTGTGCTTTTGCCTCTAAACGTGATTTAGTGTCCACCACTTCCCCCGTAACATCTTCTGATGTAATTTTCTTTTCAACGATCTTATCAGTATCTGAGGGTAACTGGTTGAGTAATGATTCAAATTGTTCAACAGGCACTTTGATTGAAATTGTTGCTTCCTTTTTTTCTGCTGATTGGTCTTGTTCTTCATTGGCAATATAGCCACCATATTGCTTTGCAGCCTTGTGCACAATGTCGCTGTATATTTTAAAATTTTTTACTTCAAGTTTTAAAACCGCAGTTTTTATAATTTTTTTATCCCAATCCGGGTTTGAATTGGGTGCTGATCCCTGTAAAAAAATGCCACCACTTGTGTCTGATGCCAGGTTTTTGGGGAGTTCTTTATCCGAAGCTTTATTTTGTTCAACTGGTGCACTTAAACTCATATCTGCGGATTTAGGGGTTGAATCCGATTTATAAGTTTGGTTGCAGGAAAAAAATAAAAGGATTGATGTTAAGAATAAGAAAGAATAAATTGTTTTCATACAATGAGTTTTTTGGTGAGATACTCATTGATTCAAATTCCATAAATAATGTAACCTTATTAAAATTGTTAAAACAGGGAATTCACTTCCCTCCTGCCATTTCCATAATGATTTGCCATTCTTTTTCAGAAACAGGTTGTACAGATAACCTGCCTATCCTTACAAGCGCCATTTCTTTTAATCGTTTATCGGCTTTTATTTGTGTAAGAGCCACAGGGTGTTTCAGTTTTTTGTACGGTTTAAGATCAACTGTAACCCAGTTGATATCGGTGGTGGTGGGATCCTGGTAAAATTCTTTTATCACTTTTGCAATACCAATAATTTCCATTCCTTCATTACTGTGATAAAACAACACCTCATCATTTTTCTTCATTGCTTTAAGATGAATGCGGGCTGCGTAATTGCGCACGCCTTCCCAGCTTGTTTTTTTATCCTTTACCAATTGATCCCAGCTGAAGGCGGATGGTTCTGATTTTACAAGCCAGTATGCCATAATAAACGCTATAGTTTAAAAAATTAGTTTTCTCATCTTTCATATAGTCCTCAACATACGTAAAATTGAATAGAGATGATCTTTTAAAAATCACTTTAACTTATAAAGTTTTGTGTATCGGGGATCAATGATTTATTCCCAGCCACTTGCCAGCACATCAGCAATATGCATGGTTTTTAAAGAGATATTTTTTGCTTTGATGTAACTCTCCAATTGCAGCAGGCAGCTGAGATCTGTTGATATGATATATTCTGCGCCGGTTGCTAATGCATGGTTTACTTTTTGATCCGCCATAGCAACGGAGATCGATTCAAACTTTACCGCGAAAGTACCTCCGAAGCCGCAACAGGTTTCATTGTCGTTCATTTCCACCAGTTCAAGTCCTCTCACTTTGGAGAGTAATTTTCTTGGACCTTCTTTTATATTGCATTCGCGTAAAGCTGCACAGCTATCGTGGTACGTAGCCCTGGCATTAAGTGTAGCGCCGAAGTTTTCGATTTTTAAAACATCAGTAAGAAAAGAGGAGAATTCAAAGATGCGGCCACTGATATCTTTTACCTGGTTATGCAGGGATGAATTTTCAAATAGTTTACTGTAATAATTTTTTACAAATCCAACACAGGAGGCGCTTGGTGCAACAATATATTCTTCTCCGCTAAAATCTTTTATGAATTTTGTTGCCACCGTTCTTGCTTCGTTCCAGAATCCTGCGTTAAATGCCGGCTGGCCGCAACACGTTTGATTGGTATTATAAGATACTTCGCAACATGCTTTTTCTAAAACCTTAACCATGTTGAAAGCAGTTTCGGGATAAAGCTGATCAATGAAACAAGGAATGAATAACTGGATTTTCATAATGCAGCTCTTAAAAAAGTAAATGTTTCATATAAAAGTGATTTGCCATGTTGCAGTTAGCATCATAGCTTTGCATAAAATGATTGCTGCAGAGTGATCATTTTTAAGGCAGTTATTGCTGCTTCTTCACCTTTATTACCATGTATGCCACCGGTTCTGTCATCTGCCTGCTGCTGATCATTTACAGTGAGTATTCCAAAAATGGTTGGAACGGGCAACATAAAATTAAGGTTCAGTATCCCATCGGTTACTGCTTTGCATACGTAATCAAAATGCGGCGTATCACCTTTTAATACACAGCCAAGAGCAATGAAAGCCTGTGGCTTTTGCAATTTTGAGTTTTCCCAAATAGATTTAATACCAAATGGAATTTCAAAAGCGCCAGGCACATTGATCACTTTATAATTTCGCATCTGGTAGCCATCCAAAACTTTTTTACAGCCAGCCTCAAGCTTATCGACTATGGGGGCATTCCACTCAGTGCGCACGATAATTATAAAGGCATCCTTATGCAGGATGCCTTCATCAATTGTAAACAGATCAGAATTAGTTACTGCCATCTCATCTTTATTAAAAATTAATCATTCACTTCGCCAACACGGGCAAGGTAACGATCAATATTTGTTCCTTTTTCGGTTGTGGGATAATTCGTTTTTATTTTTTTATAAAGGTCGATCGCATCTTTATTTTTACCTATCGATTCGGCAAATAAGCCTGCCTTAAAAAGAAATTCCGAAGAAGTATATTCGTCCTTTTCATTTAGATCGGCAGCTTTTTTATAATAATCCAAAGCATCATTATTCTTTTTCAATTCGGCGTAGGCATCACCCATCATGCCATAGGCACGGCTTTGTATTTGTGTTGCGCCGGTGCTAAAATCTTTCAGGTATTTTATCGCTTTATCAAATTGCTTTGTATTGAGGTAACAAGCTCCTGCATAGTACTGGCAAAGGTTTGCAGCATCGGTACCACTGTATTTTGTGATGAACTTTAAAGCACCAATGTTTCCTCCATCACCGTTCAAGCATCTGTTGGCCAAAACAATTCTCATGGAATCGGTAGGAGCATTGCTAAAATCAGAAAAATATTTTTGTACAACGTAAACGGCATCATTGGCCTTTTCTTCTTTCGGCAGCTTATACAAATTTTTATAAACCAGCCAACCCCCTATCAATAAAATTATGGCAGACCCCACATAGGTAATTATCGAACCATTCTGCGCCCAAAATCCACGTGCTTTTTGTACAACATCCACTTCTTTTGCAGTGGTTTTATGTTCAGGTTCCGAAACTTTTACCTGGTTTTTTTTCTCTAACATCTGTATTTTCAGTTTGTTTTTTTTATCTTATTACATGCTCTTTTATCCCTTCTTAATTACTCACTAATCTTTTATAAAGGGATAGTCTTCCTGTATATAAACATCTTTATAAACTTCACTGTCATCAGGCCATGGACTTTCTTCTGCAAATTGTACGGCCTCTTCCACCTGTGCCTTAACCCTTTCGTTTATTACCTCTATATCTTTTTCTGCAATTTTATAATCATCTTTTAATTTATGTAAAACGCTTTCCACGGGGTCTTTTAATTTGTATTCTTCCATCTCTTCCTTAGTCCTGTATTTTTGTGGATCACTCATACTGTGACCTTTATAACGATAGGTTTTAATTTCTAATAAGGTTGGGCCACCTTTTTCCCTGGCTCTTTTAACGGCTCTTGTTACTCCCTCGTGAACCGTTTCGGGTGACATTCCATCCACTTTATCACCAGGCATATCATAGGCATCAGCCAGTTTATAAATATCAAGCACTTTTGATGTACGGGCCACCGATGTACCCATTGCATAATTATTATTTTCGCAAATAAATACAACCGGCAATTGCCAAAGAACGGCCATATTAAATACCTCGTGCAACATACCCTGGCGTGCAGCGCCATCTCCAAAAAAGCATAATACCACATTTTCTGTTCCTTTGTATTGCTCAGCAAATGCAAGCCCTGCCCCGGTTCCTATCTGTGCGCCTACGATTCCATGGCCACCAAAGAATCTTTCTTTTACACCAAAAAAATGCATGCTTCCACCTTTTCCTTTGCTGCAGCCGGTAGCTTTTCCAAATAATTCGGCCATACAACTTTTAGCACTAATGCCTTTTGCCACTGCCATAGCATGGTCGCGGTATGCCGTAATAAAAATATCCTCAGGCGTGGTTGCTGTCATACATCCCGCAGCCACAGCTTCCTGCCCAATGTACAAATGGCAAAACCCACGGATCTTTTGCATACCATATAACTGGCCTGCCTTTTCTTCAAAGCGGCGCATCAAAAGCATTAATTCGTACCAGTACAAATAAGTTTCTTTAGAAAACTTTGTAGCCAAGGGATAAAATTTACTCCAAAGGAACCCTTTGGAGGCGGCAAAGATAAGGGTAAAATATAATTTTTAGTCACTATAAACCATGGCATAGCAAGTGCTGTAAACAAACTTCATTAACGGGTTTGAAGATCTGCAATAACTTGTAACATGGCGGCCGCTTCTTATCTTGCAAACCCATGTTGCAACTCAACAAAATCACGCTTACACAATTTAAAAATTATTCATCACAGGCTTTTACCATTGATAAGCGCATCATAGGAATTTGCGGATTAAATGGAAAGGGTAAAACCAATATGCTGGATGCCATCTATTATTTATGTTTTACCAAAAGCTATTTCTCAAAAACTGATCTATTAAATGTGAAGTTTGGAGAAGAAGGATTCAGACTGGAAGGCGATCTTTCCCAAAACATTCCTGGTGAGGCTACAGACAACATGGATTTTGTGATCATTTTCAGGGGTGCGGGAAAGAAAGAAATTTCCATAAATAAAATTCCTTACGAAAAATTCTCGGCTCACATCGGCAAATTTCCGTGTGTTATGGTAGCCCCGGATGATGTTGAAATGATCACCGGTAACAGTGAAGTAAGGAGGAAGTTTATGGATACAGTACTCAGCCAGATGGACGCATTTTACCTGCAACAACTTATCATTTATAACAAGGTTTTATTGCAGCGGAACAGTTTATTAAAAAGATTTGCTGAGCAAGGCAATACAGACTGGAGCTTACTTGAAGTGCTGAACAGTCAATTGATTCAGCCGGGAAAAGAGATTTATAAAAAGCGGCAGGCCTTTACCAGGGAGCTTATTCCGCTTGTTAAACATTTTTACCAGCGCATTGCCGATCCGGGAAGTAAGCAGGATGAAATAGTTGACCTCAATTATGAAAGCCAGTTAACAGCCAATACATTTCCTGAAATATTACAAAATAATTTAGAGCGAGACCTGTTTCTGCAACGCAGCAATGCGGGGATTCACAAAGATGATATCAGCATATTACTTAACGGGCGTATCTTTAAAAATATAGCATCACAGGGTCAAAGAAAAAGTATGCTCTTTGCGCTTAAGCTTGCAGAGTTTGAAATGCTGAAACAAAACAAAGGCTTTGCTCCCCTCCTTTTACTGGATGATGTTTTTGAAAAATTAGATAATGTTAGAATGCAAAATCTTTTGCAATGGGTTTGTGTAAACAACAAGGGCCAGGTATTTATTACAGACACGCATTACGAGAGGCTTGACAGGCTATTGAGTGCATTTGGTGAAGACGTACAAATAATAGAATTAAATTAAATTTGTGTATGGCTGAAATTTCAATGAGCGATGCTATCAAGGTTTTTTTAAATAAAAGCAAATTAAAAAGCGGTATACAGGCATTACAGATCGAGGATGCATGGGAAAAAATTATGGGCAAAACAATTGCCAAGTACACTGACAAAATCGAGATCATCAATCAAACTTTATTCATTTCCTCAACAGTTGCACCGCTAAAAAATGAATTGCTTTATCAAAAAGAAAAAATAATTGAAAGGGTGAATGAAGCTCTGGGGGAGAAGGTTATAAACCAGGTGGTTATTAAATAATTAGGAATTAGTAATTAGGAATTAGTAATTAGGACAACG
>JACDBU010000237.1 GCA_013694745.1 Chitinophagaceae bacterium | reverse complement strand
ATTATATACTGGCACATTGTTTAATTAGTGTTAATGGAAAAGGCTCAACGCTTGCAATCGCAGTTGGTAAAGACCGTAAAGGGATATTATCGGTAATAATATATGCAGCCGGTATAGCGCTTTGCTTTGTAAACCCCTGGTTTGGTTTGGGATCATACACATTAGTAACGGCAACGTGGCTAATACCCGACAGGAGAATAGAGGACAGGTTTGAAAATTAATAAGTAGAAAATAATTAAAGCATTTTAACGATCATCATTCATATAAAATATCATGCAAAAAATAGCATTCCTTTTAGCACTTCTTTTTTTTCAGAACACCCTCACTGCTCAAACTTTTTCTGAAAAAGAAAAGCAGGAGATGTGCGTTAAAGTAAAGGAAGCATGCCGCTTTGCATGGAATGGCTATAAAAAATATGCATGGGGAAGCGATGCATTGAGACCTATTAGCCATACTCCGCAAAACTGGTACAAGCATTCGTTATTGATGACCCCTGTGGATGGCTTTGATACTTTTACATTACTGGGATTGAAAGAGGAAGCTAAGGAAGCAAAAGATATCATTCTTACGAAATTAGATTTTAATGTAGACGATGAAGTGCAGGTGTTTGAAGTAACTATCCGCCTGCTGGGCAGTCTCATTACTGCATATGAACTGGATGGTGATAAACGATTTTTAAATAAAGCAGAAGATCTTGGCAGGCGTTTGCTACCAGCCTTTAAAACCAGCACCGGCATGCCTTACAGGTATGTTCATTTACAAACAGGTGCCGTTCGTGACGCATTAAGTAACCCCGCAGAAACTGGTACATTATTCCTTGAATTTGGTAAACTCACACAGTTAACCGGTGATTCATCTTTTTATAAAGCTGCAAAAACATCTTTAATAGAAACTTACAACAGACGTAGTAAATTAAATTTAGTGGGTTCAGTAATAAATATAACGACGGGGCAATGGACGGATACTGAAACACATATCAGCGGGGGAATAGACAGCTATTACGAATATGTTTATAAAGCCTGGCTGTTATTTGGCGATAAAGATTGCCTGCATATCTGGAATGAACACAACACAGCAGTAAAAAAATATTTATTAAGAAAAGAAAATAACGGCTGGTTTTTTACACACGCAGATATGAATACAGGAAAAGAAACATTTCCTTATTATGGCGCCCTGGATGCTTTTTATGCAGGATTACTGGCGCTTAGCGGAGATGTTGCCACCGCAAAAAAAATACAGCAGGGCAATTTTTATATGTGGACCAAATTCAATATGGAACCGGAAGAATTTAATTTTAAAACTGATACAATTGTTTATGCCAGTTATCCTTTGCGGCCGGAGATCCTGGAAAGCTGTTTTTATCTTTACCGTAGCACTCATAGCAAAGTGTACCTGGATATGGGAAAACGTATTGTTAACGATATTTTGTTGCATTGTAAAACTGATGCCGGTTATGCTGCTGTTAGAAATGTGCAAACTTATAAACTGGCAGATTCAATGGAGAGTTTTTTCTTTGCAGAGACTTTAAAATACTCTTATTTACTATTTGCACCTGAATCACTGGTGAATTTAAAGAAGATCGTTTTCAATACCGAGGCACATCCGCTTAAAATAAATATTCCAAAATAAAACACTCTTACTACTTAACTATGTGCCTATGCTGGTATGTGTTTAGTTTTTCGTCACACAGATATTTTAACTGAGTGTTTTTAATGTTCTCCCGATCAGTTTCCCATTATGATATACCTGCATGGTATAATTTCCTTTCTGATATTTTTCTGTTATCAAAGAAAAATTTAATTTTTTTACTTCACCACTATTGTAATCAAACCTGATTTTAGAAGAATAAACTTTTTTACCATTATCAGTATTGAATAATCCTGATTCCCATTCTGAATTTTGCATTATGCGTCCATCCGGTTGCAGTACAATCACATAAACCTCGGTAGAATTGGATTCCTGTGCATTATTCTTAACAGTGATAGACCCAACAAGCTTTTCTGTTTTCTGCGCCTGCGCCGTTTCAAGTTCTTTTATACCATCAACCATCACCGCAGAAAGATGCACGTCAGATGCGGTTATACCATTTTCAAAAAGCGGTTTGGCAGTGTTTGATTTATCTTGTGCAGGCGTTTTTTTTGTATTTTGATTAATTGTTTTTACCTGTGAGGTTAGCTGTTCCAGTATGTAATTAAGCCTGTTATTTTCATTGATAACATTTTTATTTTTGTTGCCGAGATCTGTTATTTTTTGTTGCAGTTCTATGATCTTTTTCCGGGTTGAGTCGAAATTATTTCCGGGACTTCTTGTTTTTAAAAGATCGGCAATTTCATTACGCAACAAATTGAACTGTACAAATTTTGTATCCATGTGCCCGTTAAGAGAATCTGCTTTCACCCATGTTGAATCCAATTCAGTATTGAGATTTTTAATGGTTGAGGAATAAAATTTTTGTATTGAATCGATTGTTTTTTTTGCAACGGCAGCAGAATCTTTAATGGCAGACACCCCCAGTGATTTATTATCCTGGCTTTTATAATAATAGCGGTAATAACCCCATGTACAAAGTAAAACAAATGATACAAGAAGTAATAATAATGATACCGACAGTAACAGTAAAGATTTTTTATCTCTCATTTATACCGGGAAATATTTATTAGATACAGGAACAGCTAGCCCTGAAAGAAAATTTTATTTATTTATATTCTGATCCACATAAGCAGATATCCAGCCTACCTGGCCATTTTTTACCAGAAAAAATTGTTTCTTTTCATAGATCCCTTCAAACTGGCGCATTATTTTTAAAAGCAATCCCGTGCCTGCCATTAATGATTTTTGATCAAACACATGGTTAACCCTTTTAACCTCGTTAGCAATGGCAGTTTTATCAAGACTATTATCTTTTATTGTTTTCACAATTTCTGCATCCGACACTGATGCGTAATTATTATAAAGCCGGTCGTTAAAGGTTACAACTTCTTCATAAGTTACCGGTACTACAGAATTGTCGATCAATTCCGGGTAGAGCAAAGTAGCAACAGACCAGGCGATGCCGCCACTTATGGCAATATTATCACTCATATTATAAGCACCGCTTACATTAATGGCATAGGTAATTTCAGGATTTGCTTCACCCGTTAGTACACGCTGCAGCTGCCTGTTAAAATTTGCAAGTGTTTTATCATCTTCCATTCTTTTTTCAGTGCCATTAGCAATGCTCTTGGTACCCCAGCTTAATTGAAAAAGTTTCAGATCATGCGTATTGCCGTTGGGGAAATAACCACCCTTAGTATTACCACTTCCAATATCTATCAAAAAAGTATTATACCTCCTGGCTTCAGGTACAATCCCGAGGTGAGACAATCTTGCTTCTTCCGCCACATCAATAATCGGGACATTCCTGTTTGGATCCCTGATCTTTAATTTAAAAGAATCGATAAGATTTTTTACCCAGAAAGTCTTGCTTTCTTTTTCCGATTGAACTTTTATGCCACTACTAACAACGGTAAAAATATGGGCAGGGGTAACACTGTAATCATTTATCGCTGTATTGTACAATGCAGCCACGGCATTTAAAGTTGCCATGAATGTAGGCTCCGTAAAAGAAATGAAATCCGTGTTCAATGAAGAATCTTTCAACACATTGAAGGTCCCGATTTTTTGGGCACTCTTACCAATTTCAATGATACTAAGCTTAACACCTTTTGAACCAATATCAATACCGGCGTACACTGTAGAGTTCTTATATTTCAATTTCACTGTACTTTGTGCATCAAGTGAAATGAAATTAGAAAATAAAAGACAGGAGGATAGTATAAGTGTCCTAAAATAAGCAGTATACATTAAATAATTAATTTGTTTAAAAATACATAATAAGGCTGCTCACTTTTTACTCTAAAACCGAGTGTGTAAAAAATGTGTCTAACATTCCTTTGCTGGTTTTTAGATTAAAATTCTATATGCCACCGGGGAAATATAATTTGAGGTGCGCTTTAGAACCGGGATCCAGCAGCGTTTTGCAAAATAAAATTTGCAAATTTCGAAATTATCGTATTAATTTGCGTCGAATTCTCCATCCTAAGTAAGATCCCCACTAACCAGGACACCTAGTATTTCGATTCATCACACATATGAATCTTGCTGTTATTATTTATCAAAAACCCTAAACTGTAGATCATGAAAGAATTTTATTCATCAAAAGTTGGAGAAACGGTTGTTGCTATTGCCATTATCGCGGGCTTTTATGGCCTTATGGCCATTGTGAGTGTATTGGCCTGGTAAAGAAATCTGAGCATTTAATTGAATTTAATAATTGCCATGGTAACATGGTACAGACATTTTTTTCATCTAAAAAATAGTACCAACCTGTATTGGTTGAACAAGGAGCTAGTCCATTATTATAAAAATGGCACTGGCTCTTTTAATATTATTGTATTTATTTTATTCCATATTTGTAATCTTATAAATTTATTCAATGAACAATCAACCCGGCACTTCTATCCTGCAGGTAGATGGGCTTTCCGTTTCTTATGGATTATTCAAGGCCGTTAGTGGTGCGGGTTTTGAAGTAGCTGAGGGTGAAATTTTCGGATTACTGGGTCCAAATGGCGCTGGCAAAACCAGTACTTTAAGCGCAATTGAAGGACTGTTAAAACCGCAGGCGGGAAATATTTTTGTTGCAGGCTATAATGTACAAAAACAACCTTTGCACGCACGGGCAAATATTGGAGTACAATTACAGGCAACCAGTTTTCAGCCAGAACTTAATCTTACAGAAATAATAAAATTATATGCGGGCATCTACGGTGTTGATCTTACAAAAGATAAATTACAAAATATTTTACAGGACATAAAACTTGAAAGTGCCTCATCAAAAAGATTTGGTCAGCTCTCTGGTGGACAACAGCAAAGGGTATCATTAGTAATCGCTACAATACATGATCCTGTATTGGTTTTACTGGATGAACCCACAACAGGTCTTGATCCGCAATCCCGAAGGCAACTTTGGGAACGCATAGAAGGAATGAAAGCCAGGGGCCATGCGGTACTGTTAACAACGCATTCTATGGAAGAGGCTGAAGCGGTTTGCGACCGTATTGCCATTATGGATCATGGAAAAGTAATAGCTATCGATACGCCGGAAGCATTGGTTAACATTCATCGCAATGACCCCGAGGTTATCAGTGTTTCAAGAAAAGGAAAAATAACGCTTGAAGATGTGTTTATTGGTTTAACAGGGCGTACAGTTAGGGCATAACCTGAAAGTAAAACGATATCTTAAAGTGAAATTTTAATAAAGAAAAATGGAAACTCAAATACCAAAAACTACTGCCGCATTAACATCATTACTTCGTGCAGATTTCACCACACAATGGCGTAACAGGCGTTCCGTTATAT
>JACDBU010000236.1 GCA_013694745.1 Chitinophagaceae bacterium | reverse complement strand
TTATAAATTGATTTAAGATTGCTTCGTCGTTCCTCCTCGCAAAGACGGAAGATCTTCACTTATTTATCTTTTCTTTTTATTCTCATTCACGAACATTCCTCCGGGCTGGTGCAAAAATGAGGCTGAGCTAAATTCATTAAAACAATTCTTTCTGTGGATTTTCTTTTTCTTTTTTGTCCCAATCCATTACTACACTTTTATTATAATCAGTAAGCTTGGTACCGATGGCTCGCCATCCCATTACCTCAACCATTTTATTTAATTTTATTTTTGCCTTTCTAACCTGTGATCCACGTCCGTTCTGCACAGCAAGAACAGGCTCTTCATCTGTAGATACTTTAATTAATTTGTTTCCCTCTCCTTCTTTTATAAAAAGAAATTTATTGTGCAGTGTTGTAGTTTCAATTTTGAATCGTTTGATGTTATATTGCAACTTGTCTTTATCCAGGTACACTGCAGTGATTATTTTACCAGGCACAAATTTTTCGAACAAGGCAATTTTTTCATTTTCGAATCTTTGTGTTAATTCCTGATCTACGATTTCATAGTTGCCTTCCGTATCGATCACCAGTATTTTGTCATCCCCCTCAAAATTTCCAAGAAATGTACCTTTTTCTTCCATATTAAGCCTGCCAAAGGTTTCATCAAACCAAAGCTTTCGCCCGTCCAGCGTGGATTTACCCTTCTCTTTCAATTTAACACTCCTGATGGGATACTTGGTAACCTGGTTGCCTACGCTGCTTCTTCCTTTAATATCAAGCACGTCAAAATTAAAATCAAATTCTTTATTGCGTGCAGAGGATGTTGGACTAAGAATGATCTTCACCGTTTCTGCTTCGCCGTTAGCATTGATGCTAAGGTAATGCACCCGGCTTTTTTCTTCGCTCTTCGCGATATCATATTCCTTATCCCTTGTTATACCGGTAACATTAAAACGTTTGGCGTAATTGATCCCGGTTTTACCATCTGCATAGATCATATTATAGGTAGTGCGTTCATCATTTCTTTTAAATACATCAACATGAATAATATCTTTGCCCATAAAAGTTTTTTCCGCAACTTTCACCACCTTCATTTTCCCGGCTTTGGTAAAGGCAATAATATCATCCAGGTCGGAAACTTCCGCTACCAGCTCATCTTTTTTAAGGCCCGTTCCAATAAAGCCTTCTGCCCTGTTAACATAGATCTTTGTATTGGCTATGGCCACGCTTTTTGCCTGTATGGTATCAAAGAGCCTGATGTCTGTTTTTCTTTCCCGGCCTTTCCCATATTTTTTTGAAAGACCTTCATAATAGGCTACCGCAAAATCAACCAGGTGCTCAAGATCGTGCCTCACTTGTTTTATATTTTCCTGCAGGCCTTTTATCTGTTGGTTTAATTCGTCTATATCGAGTTTATAAATTCTACGTACAGGCTTCTCCGTTAGTTTAACGATATCTTCCCTGCTGATCTCCCTTTTCAATAACTTTTTAAATGGATTGAAGGCTTTATCAATGGCATCCAGCACCTTTTCCCATGTTTCATGTTTCTTTTCTAATTCTTTATAGATCTTTTCTTCAAAAAATATTTTTTCAAGAGAAGTATAATGTAATTTTTCATGCAACTCTCCCAGTTTAATTTCGAGCTCCTTTTTTAATAAGGCTTTCGTATTATCGGCTGAAATTTTCAATAAATCCGGCACACCCAGAAAAGCAGGCTTGCGCGCAACAATGACGCACGCATTGGGCGATATAGAAACTTCGCAATCTGTAAATGCATAAAGCGCATCAATAGTAATATCTGGGGAGATACCCGGGGCCAGTTCAATAGCGACCTCAACATCTGCGGCAGTATTATCGGTTACTTTTTTTATTTTTATTTTTCCGCCATCATTTGCTTTAATTATCGAATCAATAAGCTGGGTGGTGGTTATCCCATAAGGTACATCGCGGATCACCAGGTTCTTTTTATCAACTTCTTCAATTTTAGCCCTTACTCTGATCTTACCACCACGGCTACCCTCATTGTAATTGGTAACGTCAATCATTCCGCCTGTAACAAAGTCGGGAAATAATTCAAATCTTTTTCCCCGCAGATATTTTACAGAAGCCTCTATCAGCTCACAAAAATTATGAGGCAGAATTTTTGTTGCCAGGCCAACAGCAATACCTTCAGCGCCCTGGGCTAACAATAACGGGAATTTCATTGGAAGGGTTACCGGCTCATTTTTTCTGCCATCGTAGCTAAGTTGCCATTCTGTTGTTTTGCTGTTGAATGCAATATCGAGGGCAAACTTACTGAGGCGGGCCTCAATGTATCGGGGTGCTGCAGCATCATCCCCCGTTCTAACATCACCCCAGTTTCCCTGGGTTTCAATCAGCAGATCCTTTTGCCCGAGATTAACCAAAGCATCACCTATGCTGGCATCACCATGCGGATGATATTGCATACTTTGACCGATAATGTTGGCTACTTTATTAAAACGACCATCATCCATTTCTTTCATTGAATGCAGTATGCGACGCTGCACAGGTTTCAACCCATCCTCCAATGCAGGCACTGCCCTTTCTAATATTACATAACTGGCGTAATCTAAAAACCACGTTTTGTATTGTCCGCTTACCCCGGAATCACTATGCTGGTAATCTTCTTTTATTTCTTTTGCCATTGTATCATTTAAATCTTATGCCCCATGGGTGTAATACCCTTAGCTCCATAGGAGCGTTATGTCCGTAGCCCAATCAGGGGCGAAATGTCCGTAGCCTCATCGGGGCGATATATCCGTAGCCCCATCGGGGCGTTATATTCATGTGTGGTATTTGCAATCATTTCAATTATAAAATTCAAATAAATATGTATCATCATATTCGATTTCAAATTTGTCTAAAAATTCTACATATTCTTTTTTGAAATCTTTCTTTTTATGATGTTCGGGTTGTTTTAAAATATAATTAACCACATTCGATGCCTGGGATTTTGAATAAGAAAACGCACCAAAACCTGTTTGCCATTAAAAATTATTTACAAATTCTTTTTCTTTAATAAATGATGATGAATTTGATTTAATATCACGCACCAAATCTTAAATTGCAATATCGGGTTTTATACTTACAAAAATATGGGTATGATCCGGCATACAATAAATTGCATACAATTTTTGTCTTTTCTCTTTTATAATTCCGGATATATATTTTTGAATTTCTTCCCGGAATAATTCTCTAATAAAGGCCTGCCGGCCTTTTACAGCAAAAATGATCTGAATGTATAATTGCGTATATGTATTTGGCATTCACGTAAATTAATTATTATGAAACAACATTCAAACGTATAAATCACAACATAATTTGTACATGCACCATATTCAACATCTACGGATATGACGCCCCTGATGGGGCTACTGATATACGCCCCTGATGGGGCTACTGATATATCGCTCCTATGGAGCTACGGATATGATGCCCCTGATGGGGCTACGGATATATCACTCCTATGGAGCTATGGACATGACGCCCCTGATGGGGCTACGGACATATCGCTCCTATGGAGCTATGGACATGACGCCCCTGATGGGGCTACAGGGATATAATGGTTGTAAATTTTAATCTTTGGATTCTATGGATTTTATTTTTACTTCAAAATCTTTCAATCCTTTTATGTCGCCTTGTGCATCAAGCCGGCGTTCTTTTATCATTAATTTTAAACGCCACAGCATGTAGGCGTCGCCGGTTGTGATAATGGATTTTGAATAAAAAGTATTAAAGAGTTTATTAACTTTTTGCCAGTCTGTTGTTATAAATTTTAATAATTCACTGTCGTAGTAATCATAATCGTGCTGGATTAATTTTTTTCCACCCTCCAGCGTTCTTACACCTTTGTTCTCGTTACCCATTTTCGCCCATTCATCAGTATCAATTTCAAATTCACTTGCAGTAACGGGCCGGGCTAATTTTTTTGCTTTTAAAAATTCTTTAGGAGGGATCTCAAAAAGATGCTCTGGATAAAAAATATTTCCTTTCTCATTTATAAAAGGGAGGTTATTAAGGTATAAAATAAATATCCTTCCCTTGTATTCCTGTAGCTGGCTTACAAGCCAATAATAACCACTAACGTCATGTTTGTTTTGGGCTGCCCATATCCATACAGATTCTTCTGTATTTGATCGCAGCTTATCTATTACTTCATCAACAGTTTTACCATCATCTACACTGCCATCATCCACCGTTCCAGCATGATCACCACCCGCTAAAACCTCTCTCCACCATTGTTTGCGTAATTCAATTCCCTGAACTGAAAAAATATCAGCAATGGGTCCCACAGCAAAATCATCTTTGATACATACTATATCTCCTTGCAAACTATCATCAAGCGCTAAAACTTTTTGCAAAACATTTTCATCTGCAGGCTGAAAAACTATATGGATCATTTTAATTTTATTATGTTACTAAATACTTGAGACCTCTGCCAGGTCAAGTTCTACTTTTAAATTCTCAATTATAAAATCCTGGCGTTTTGGAGTGTTCTTCCCCATATAATATTCCAGCAAATGTTGAATATGGATTTCGGGTAAAAGCATTACGGGTTGCAACCTGATATTTTCACCAATAAATCTCCCAAATTCGTCCGGTGATATTTCTCCCAATCCTTTGAACCTTGTTATCTCAGCATTTGTTCCAATTTTTTTAATAGCATCCTGCTTTTCATTCTCATCGTAACAATAAATGGTTTCGTTTTTGTTGCGCACCCTGAACAAAGGAGTTTCCAGGATATAAACATGCCCGTTCTTAACAAGGTCCGGAAAAAATTGTAAAAAGAAAGTCATCATGAGTAAGCGTATATGCATACCATCCACATCAGCATCAGTGGCAATAACAATATTATTGTAACGCAGGGTTTCATATCCTTCTTCAATATTCAAGGCATGTTGCAATAAATTAAATTCTTCATTTTCATAAACCACTTTTTTAGTGAGACCAAAACAATTTAGCGGCTTACCGCGTAAGCTAAATACAGCCTGAGTTTCAACATTTCGTGATTTTGTTATTGAACCGCTTGCGCTATCGCCTTCAGTAATAAAAATGGTTGATTCAAGTCTTTTTGCTAATACGTCTTCTTTATGTTTTCCTTCGGCGGGGTCATTTAAATGATAACGGCAGTCGCGTAATTTTTTATTATGAAGGTTAGCTTTTTTAGCTCTTTCATTGGCAAGCTTTTTTATCCCGGCAAGTTCTTTTCTTTCCCTTTCATTTTGTTCGATGCGCTTTTTTAAAGATTCGGCAACGGTAGAATTTTTATGCAAAAAATTATTTAATTCTTTGCCTAAAAAATCTGCAATGAAATTTTTTACGCCTGGCCCGTTTTCGTACATGACCATTGACCCAAGTTTTGTTTTTGTCTGACTTTCAAAAACGGGTTCCTGCACACGAATACTAACCGCTCCACAAATGCTGCCTCTTATATCTGTTGCATCATAATCTTTTTTATAAAAATCCCTGATCGTTTTTACATAACCTTCTTTAAAAGCAGCGAGATGCGTACCACCCTGCGTAGTGAACTGGCCGTTCACAAAACTGTAATACTCTTCACCATACTGATTTTCATGAGTTATGGCAACTTCAATATCTTCTGCCTTCAGGTGTATGATAGGGTACCGCAATTCATCGTCATTGGTCTTGCGCTGCAAAAGATCCAGCAATCCATTTTTACTAATGTATCTTTTTCCATTATAATTAATTACCAGCCCTGCATTCAAAAAACAGTAATTCCAAAATTGGTTATCGAGGAAATCATTGAGGTAATGATAATTTTTAAAGAGCTGCTCATCAGGAACAAAAGTTATTTCGGTACCATTATCCTCAGTTGTTCTCTCTTCCTTATGCTCTTTAATAAGATGACCTCTTTCAAATTCAGCTTTTTTTTGTTTGCCATCTCTGAATGCAGTTACGATGAATGAGCTGCTCAGCGCATTAACCGCTTTGGTACCTACACCATTAAGACCAACACTTTTTTGAAAGGCCTTGCTATCATATTTTGCTCCTGTATTTATCTTACTTACCACATCAACCACTTTACCCAGCGGTATCCCCCTTCCGTAATCTCTTACAGTAACTGTTTTACCTTGAATTTTAATATCAACATATTTGCCATACCCCATAGTATGTTCATCAATGCAATTATCAATTACTTCTTTTAATAAAACATATATTCCGTCATCGGGACTGCTGCCATCACCGGCCTTCCCGATATACATTCCAGGTCGTAACCGGATATGCTCCTTCCAATCAAGACTAATTATTGAATCCTCGTTATAAGCAAACAGGTCTTTATTCTCAGCCATACTACATTTTAATCGGTGCAAATTTAACAAAGTGATTTAATCATTTGAATAATAAGTATAAACAACTGTGTATAAAAAATGAAATGCTCAGGTTCCCAAATAAATTTTACATTTAACAAACAAAAAATATTTTAAAATGAAAAAATTATTGATTCTCACCACGCTTGTTCTTTTTATCGGCTCTTCATCTTTTGCTCAAAGCAAAAAACATCACAAACATCATAAACATCATAAGAGCATGATGAAACATGATAAAATGGACAAGAAAATGGACAAGAAAATGGACAAAGACAAGATGGACAAAAAAATGTAACGAAAAGGTACCTCACTAAGGTCCGGTAACCCGGACCTTTTTTTTCTTTGATGCAACAACTGTTTTATAATTGAAATCATGGATCTGGATCTCACTAATAAAAATGCTATTGTATGTGGTAGTACGCAGGGTTTGGGATTTGCCTCGGCCATAGAGCTTGCTTTGCTTGGTGCAAATGTTACGTTGGTTGCCAGAAATGAAGAACGTTTGCAAACGGCGATAACAAAACTGGATAAAACCAAACAGCAAAAGCATGATTATATCGTAGCTGATTTTCAATATCCGGAAGAGGTAAAACGCGCAATTGAAAAATATGTAGCAAACAGAACTGTGCATATCCTGGTAAATAATACAGGTGGGCCAAAAGCAGGTGTGGCGCTTTCTGCCTCAACTGAAGAATTCCAACAAGCATTTAACAGTCATCTCATTTGCAATCACATTTTAGTACAGGCAGTAGTTCCGGGGATGAAAACTTTGGGCTATGGACGAATCATAAATATTATTTCAACATCTGTAAAGCAGCCTATACCAGGGCTTGGGGTATCCAACACCATACGTGGTGCAGTTGCCAGCTGGTCTAAGTCATTGGCATTTGAATTAGGGCCTTTTGGAATTACGGTAAATAATGTATTACCTGGTTATACAAAAACACGCCGGTATCATGACATAATTCAAAATAAAGCAGAAATTGCAAATACATCAACAGATAAAATTGAAAAAGATATTGTTAGTGATATACCTTTGAGAAGAATTGGAAATGCAGAAGAATTTGGTGCAGTTATTGCATTCCTTTGTTCCCCGGCTGCAGGATATATTAGTGGGATAAATTTGCCGGTAGATGGCGGCAGATTAAGTAGCTTATAATTACTGATCATCTTTTTAAACAATTTTATAAACATAAAACAATAACAATGAAAGTCACAAAAACATTTCTTATTACGGCATTGCTTTCAACCTTATTTTTTGTTGGCTGCAAACCAAAAGATGCCGACATAAAATCTGATATCGAGGCAAAGTATAAAGCTGATGCCGATCTCAGCGGTCTTACAGTTCAAGTAACAGATGGAGTTGCAACTATAAACGGAGAATGTAAAGATGATGCAACCAAAACAAAATCTGAAGAACAGGCAAAGAGTGTAAAAGGGGTAAAATCTGTGGTAGATAATTGCACACCTCCACCACCACCCGCACCACCTGTAGTTGTTTCAACCGATGATGCTTTAACCAAAGGCGTAATGGATGCTACAAAAGATTTTCCAACAGTTAAAGCAAGCGTAAATGATGGCGTTGTTACCTTAACGGGTGATATTAACAGATCGAGCCTGCAGAATTTAATGAAGTCTTTAAATACATTAAAACCAAAAAAGATACAAAATCAATTAACCATAAAATAAAAACATATGGAACAATTACAGGATAAATACAAACAGCTCATTGATACTGCAAATTCTGAAGGCGTGAGCAATTTACAGGTAACAGAACAAGACAATGTGCTGCACATTGATGGAGAAGCCCCAACCGGTGCCGTAAAAGATAAGTTATGGGCGGTATATAATCAGTTGGATCCAGATTTTAAAGCGGGTGATGTAGTGATGAATGTAAATGTTGCTGCCGGTGCGGGTACTAAAGCAAAAGTTACTACTGATAAAACGAATCTCAATATTCGTAAAGGTCCCGGTACTGACCAGCCAGTAGTTGGCAAAGCGGCGCATGAGTCAACCGTAACTTTGATAAGCAAAACAAATGATCAATGGTGGCTTATTAAAACAGATGCTGGTGAAGAAGGTTATGCATATGCACAATATCTGAGTCCGCAATGATCTGTTTGTAAAAACTTTTGTTTGACAGTATTTTTTTTATAATAGAAAGTCATCTATAAATTAGATGACTTTCTATTTTGCATTATGTGCTTTAACAAAATCGCTTACCAGGTAACTTATCAATTTTCCTGTGCTCATATCTTCGCGGTCATCATCAGTTTTTGTTGCACCTTCACAAATATGCAGGTAAGCAACTTTAGCATCTGTGGCAACAAAATTCATATATTGCCTGGCATGTAAAACGGTGAGACCGGAGGGTGTAGAGGCACTGCACAATGTACCTTTGATACAATCAAGGTCTAATTCTATACCCGCATAACTATCTTCTGTAAAACCAGTAGCATGTGCAATTGCCTGGATAAAATTTCTTTTCTCATGAATAAAAATGTCCTCGTAGGTAATGCAATCGATGAAAGGATTGTTAACCATATCCAGCCATACATTTTGTTGCAAATAATTTTCGTGTAACCCTATCACACAATATTTATTAAGATAACCGTCTTCATCTGCATAGCGAAATGCATTCCCGCTGTGGCGGCCTTCTATGGGCCTGTAATCTGCCTGTGCATCAAGGTTGATACAATTTATTTGTGCAAGTTGAATTAATTCTTTTTTGTACAACCCTTTGGCGGCGCCCTTAATAGCCGGGTAAGCGTTGTTATGACCGCCGCCAATTATCAGCGGTATCTTTCCATGCTGGGTTATCATTTTTACCATGTATTCTACTTCTTCATCAATGGTTATAATAGCGTGGCGATAAGCCTCCAGCTTTTCATCGGGCGTTGTTGCATTGGATTCTATTAGTGATTTTATATCGCTAAAATCAAAATGCCCAAGCAATAATATATTTTCACCGCTTAAAAAATCATTGCTTTGTATATTTAAAAAAGAAGATAAAAATGGGAACCAGACTGAGTCTGCTCCACCTATTCCCTGGTTGCCTTTTATACCAGCATCTTCAGGAATACCAAACAGGATATATTTTGAAGGCGTTTCTTTTAAAGTGTCTTCCAAAGAGAAGTTGATTTTTTTGCAGGCCACCACTTCTCCTAATTTCGTTTCAAATTTACGTACCTGGGTGTGCGATAATATATCTTCTTTAGAATAATATTTAAAATGCTTCATTGCGGCAAGGTAAGGTAGGATTTGATAACGGACAATTGATAATTTTCATACTTGTTTTTCACCTCAGAGAACAGAGAAAGTTGAGGGATGCAGAGTAAAGACATGTTGTGCACCCGCTTCCGATATTTTCGCTGTATTCGTAATGCCGCTATGCAGGTTTGTGGTATTTGTCTTATTTTTTATCTCCCTCAACAAATTCTTTAAGCGATTTTCCAATAATGTGAGCCCATCCTTGTGCAAATGATTCTTTGACAAAATCCGGATTGTTTGCAGGAAAAGATTCCAGGCCTTCGTGGGTTAGTTTTAGCCTCGTTTTATCGCCTTCAGCAAATACCTCAAAAGTTACATGCGATGAACCTTCATATCCCGCATACTTCCAGCTGTAGGCGATTTTTTTGTCTTTTATCAAATCTGTAATCTTACAATTATGCAGGTATTTTTTAGCATCACTGCCAGCAGTGAATGCAAATTCAAAACCCACTTCGGGTTTAAATTCGGGAATGTCAAAATACCACTGCTTCATTGCTTCTTTATTTGTTAGGGCTTCCCAAACTTTAGAAACCGGTGCATTCAAAGTCCGCTCAATTACGAATGGTTCTGTTTTCATTTGATTCTTTTTTTATATGATAATTTTTCTTTTGCCAGTTATTTTCCAGGTCATCAAATTTGTTTGTCCAGAAGTTAAAATCAAAATTTAATTTGCACCAGCAGTAAAACACTTTTGCAACAAATCAAACAACTGCGGATGTTTTTCCTGCATCAAAGAAGGTTTTTCAAAAAAATACTCTGACGCTACCGCTAAAAATTCGGCTTCATTTGTTGAACCATATGGATTGATGTCAGATTGCCCGTTTTGTATTTGTTGTATTTCTTCATGAATGCATTTAAGCCATGGTAAAATATAACTATGTGCTAATAATATTTCGGGAATACCATCCGTGCTGCCGTCGGTCTTATCAACAAGGTGCACAAATTCATGAATGGCAGTGTTGGATGTATCAGTATGATTTAAAAATCCTGAACGCAGATCATTTTGTGAAAGCAGCATTACATTCTGCAAGGCGCCTGTACCCACCATACCTGATACATTACGGCCGCCTCCTTCCAGGTGATATTCTTCATTGAATGAGCCCGGGTATAATAGTACTTCATGAATATTCCTGTACTCCCAGTCTTTAAAAGCAAAAATGGGTATGATAGCAGCGGCTGCTACAAAAACCCTGTCAATATCTTCGACAGTTGTTTTGATACCGGTGATACGAATTTTTTGTAAAAATTTTTTTAAGCTTTCTTCAAAACGGATCTTTTCCAGGTCAGGTAACCGTTGGTAAAATAAAACATGCCGACTTAGGATTTCTTTTTCTGCGTTCGCATCCGGCTGTGTAAGCTGCTTTTTCTTTCTAAAAATTATCAGTAAAAATCCTGCAATGATAAAAGCACTAATAATAAAAATGGTGATCTGCATTAATATCAAATATATGTTTTGTGCAAGGGATGCGGATTTAAACAATCTTTGCGTGATACTTTTTTACATCCCGATCTTTTCATTAACTATTTTTAAGATCTCTGTTTCCAGTGCGATCGTTTTATTTTCAATTTCTATTCCATTGGCAATAACTTCATTCACAAAATTTTTATCCTCATAGCCGGCTGCATTGATGCGAACATTCATGAATGCTCCAATAACTGCGCTACGTGCGCACAAAGCACCAACTCCTGCATCAGAAACTGAATTGGGGTTACCTTTTTCAGCCATGGCCTTAATAACTTGCATACCAGAATAAGCAGCTTTCATTACTTTATAAGGGATCTCGATTGCAAATTTTGTTGCACTTTGTATGGCTGCGGTTCGGTCTGCTTTTTCTTCTTCAGTTTGTTTTGGCAAGGCAAATGCATTCATAATTTGATTAAATGCGCTCGTATCGGCATCAACCAGTTTCAGCAATTCATTTTTATAACCTTCTCCTTTCTCTGCCCACCCACTAAATTCTTCCCAGCGATCATCCCATCCTTTTTTGTGTGCTGATAAATTGGCAACCATCGTTGCCAGTGAAACCCCCAAAGCCCCCACATAAGCAGCAATGGAGCCACCTCCGGGCGCAGGACTTTCACTTGCTGTTTCGTCCGCAAAATCTTTAAGAGACATGCCAACCAGTTTATTTTTAGATTTATTTGTAAGCATATATTCAATTATTCGTTCTTCAGGCTTAAAGGGAGAAAGTTCATCAAGTCCCATTGATTTGATGGCAATTTTTATCAACTCTTTTTCACTAACGCCTAGGGAACGTTTTTGTTTTTGTAAAAAAAATTTCCCGGCGTCGAGCATAGCTTTAAGCGGGATCAGTCCTACCAGTTCACTACCGGTAACGCGTATCCCACGTTCATCTGCTTTTTTACAGACTTCGTCAAAAGCAATATGCACGGGTGTTATATTGATATTGGTAAGATTCATTGATATCTGTGTAATTCCATATTCTTCAATGTACCAGCCAATTGCTTTTACACTTTTTAAACTGCCCGGAATATTAAGCGTATTGCCTTTTTTATCTTTTACAATTTTTCCGGTTATTGGATCTCCCTCACGTTTTACTCTTCCGGCTTCACGAACATCAAATGCAATAGAATTGGCCCGACGCACAGAAGTTGTGTTGAGATTTATGTTGTACGCCACCAGGAAATCCCTGGCCCCAATAACCGTTCCACCGCGTTTGGCATCAAAGATTGCAGGGCCAAAATCAGGCTTCCATTCAGGCTGCAGTATTTTTTTAAAAAAGCCTTCGTATTCGCCTGCTCGAATAACAGAAAGATTATTTCGTTTTTTATCAGGCTGCGCGGCTTCATAAAGATAAACCGGCAAATGCAATTCTTCACCTACACGCTTTGCCAGTTGCAATGCATATCCGGCAGTTTCTTCCATGGTTATACCGGCTATTGGTATCAGCGGACAAACATCAGTAGCACCCATACGCGGATGCGCGCCTTTGTGTTTGGACATATCGATAAGCTCTCCGGCTTTTTTGATACCGCGAAAAGCGGCTTCTATAACGGCTTCCGGGCTGCCTACAATTGTTACAACTGTTCGATTGGTAGCCTTTCCGGCATCTACATTCAACAACCTTACACTTTCAACCGTTTCTATTTCTGTAGTTATTTGATGAATGATATTCAAATCCATTCCTTCCGAGAAATTAGGTACACATTCTATAAGTTGATGCATATAATTTTTTTGGCCGCCCGGAAATGCAATAAATCTTTGTGTTTAATCGCTTTTTCTATTTCCTGCGGTTGTATTTTGTTTCAGGTTTATTTTGTTTTTGCAGCCGTGAATGTTCCATTGGGTTGTATGGAAAGCAAATTTGTAACCGCTCCTTTATTATTCAAATTAAATTGCACGTTAAAGCCTTCCATATTTTTTAAGTGGAACACATTTTCTTCCACACGCTCCAGTTGATACTCCGGTTGTCCGGGTACAAGCATGTACATCACCTGGTCTTTCATATAAATTTTTATAATTATTCCGTTTGGTGCGTTGTCGCCTTTATACTCGTAATCGCCAGTGTATTTTTGCAAACCTGCCTGTGGCATTGTAACATTGGCATTATTAACAACCGGCGCTTCTGTTACATTTTCTTGTTTTAGCGGAGCTGGAATTTTTGATCGTATGTAAGTTGCAAGTTCAGGAGATTCCGCATTTTTTTTAGCATCCGCAATTGCATTTAAAACGCCATCAATTTGTGGCCATGCATTCTGGCCTCTGAATTCGGGCAGGTCGTTTCGGAAAGCAAGTATAACGTCAACCTGCTTTTTAAGATCATCGGCATTCTTTTCCCTGGCTAACGCATCTCCCATAGCAGGCAATAAATTAAATCTTGCATTTATCCCTGCCTGTAAAAATTGATCATATATATAGCGGAAGTTTTTTTCATCACCTTCTTTACTTAATAAAGTAACAATTGCGTTTAACAATTCTCCTTTTGCAGGGCGTGTTGAAAATGATTGCGCAAGGGCTAGTGCAGAAACACTATCAATTTTTGCAAGTGCTTCCAGTGAATTTCCGGCAATTGTATAAGAAGAATCATTTACATATTTAACGAACATGGGTTTAAAATCCTGGTTTTTATAAAATCCCAGGTCAGCAATTGCACCAGCGCGTACCAATGATTTAGGATCATTTTTAACCAGTTCTTTCAAAGATGTTTCCATGGTACGCCTTACTGTGTCATTCAGCATGTTCAAACGTTGCAAAACAAAACTGCGGAGCCTGTCATTTTTATCTTTTAAAGCAGTTTGTAAAAACTCATCTGATTTAGGCTCGTTTTTATTATTTAAAAAGAAAGCAATCGCTTCTCTCCTGTCGATATACGACCCTGCGTGTGAATATTGAAAAATAAAATTTTCTGCTGTTTTATGATCTGTTTTCTCACAAACCAGCATTTTATCGGCGTCAACATTTATAAGATCTGGTTTTGAATTAGCAGCAAATGAAAAAGTATCCGCTACATTATTCATCCAGACTTTGTAGCGCTTTTTTTCATTACCCTGGTAAACATCAATTGCAAAAGGAAGCTTAAATACAGAGCCAGCCTGATTTTGATTTATATATACTTTTGCAGTTTTACCTGGTGCGTCATAACTATAAGTTATATTCAACTTTGGATGACCACTATTATAATACCATTGATTGAAGTACCAGTTGAGATCCTGGCCGGTAACTTCTTCAAATGCAAGCCGCAGGTTTTGAACTTCCCCGGATCTGAATTTATTTGTGGTAAGATAAAGATTGAGCGATCTGAAGAATGCTGAGTCGCCAACATAATTTCTTAACATATTTAAAATGCAGCCGCCTTTCTGGTAACTAACGGCATCGAAAGCATCTACTACATTTTTATAATTGAACCGCACAAGTTTCAGGTTGGCATTAGCAGGATTGTTCCAATAATTATTCAAATCATTGTAAATGGTTGCCTGGCCTGCATCTTTGCCATATTTATATTCATTCCAAAGTGTTTCCCCATAATCGGCAAATGATTCATTGAGCGTAATGTTACTCCAGCTTTCTGTGGTAACATAATCTCCAAACCATTGGTGAAATAATTCATGAGAAATAACATCTTCCCAGCTATTGCCATCCACTAACTCGCGCGCATCGAGCTGCGAACTTTCTTCATGCAATGTTGCGCTCGTATTCTCCATCGCCCCAAAAATATAATCCCTGCCGGTTATTTGCGCATACTTGGGCCATGGATAATCAACGCCTGTTAAGCGAGAATACAATGCGATCATTTCGGGGGTGTTGCCAAAAATTCTCCTGGCAAAAGGCGCATATTCTTTTTCAACATAATAACTCACCTCTTTGTTTTTATAATGATCTTTTATTACTGCATATTCCCCAACTCCCATAAAAAGCAGATAGGGTGCATGCGGAAGATCCATTTTCCATGTATCCGAACGCGTGCCGTCGTTATTTACTTTTTGTGATGTTAGCAAACCATTTGACAGGGTGAGGTATTTTGCCGGAACCGTTATAGTTATTTCATCAGTTGTTTTTTGATTGGGTTTATCTATTGTAGGAACCCAGTATGAGTTGGCCTCCGTTTCACCCTGTGTCCATATTTGTGTTGGCTTGCCTTTTATTTCATTATGCGGGTTGATGAAATATAAACCTTTTTGACCGGGCATCATTGTGCTGATCATTGCATGGTATTCATTTGGTTTCGAAATATATTGAATGTAAACAGTATAATTTTCGCTCGCATGGTAAACCCTGTTAAGCCTTATGTGCAGGTTCATATTGTCGTAAGTGTATTGCAGGGGAATGGTCTTTGTACCACTTACCATACTAATGTTTTCGATCGTCATTCCTTTTGCATCAAGGTTCAATGAATCACTTTGATAATAGTGCTGATGCAGGGTAAGCCATGCTTTGCCATACATCCAGGTTTTAACAAAATCAAATCTTATATCTAGCTTTGTATTCACAAGATCATTTGTTTTAGCAGCCGAAGCATGGTATGCAGGATTCCACCCTTCTTCTTTAAGGCTTTGCGCTGAAGCGCTGAAAAAACAAAATATTGAAATAACGGTTATATATTTTCTCATTATGCAGATTTTTTGGGGAAAGATAATAAAAGACAAGGGTTTAATTTTAGATAAATTGACCGTGTATCATTACCTTATCTATCAAATTATTTCCGAAAGAATAAGGTAAATAGTCAAGTGATGGAATTGGTTTTGTAAAAATAAGATTTGCCTTTTTACCATTAGTAATACTCCCCACCTCCTCGTGCAACTCCATGGCATACGCCCCGTTTAAAGTGGCGGCATTTATCGCTTCTTCCGGCAACATTTTCATTTGTATGCAACTTAATGCCACCACAAAATTCATGTTACCTGAAGGGGAAGAGCCTGGGTTATAATCAGAAGCCAGCGCTACTGCAGCGCCTGCATCAATGAGTTGCCTTGCAGGTTGCAACGGCACGTGTAAAAAAAAAGGTGCGGTTGGTAGCAGACTGCAGATGGGAAGACCACTTTGCGTGCCACTCAATAAACTTATCTCAGTATTGTTCAATGTTTCAAGATGATCGAGGGATACTGCATTTAATTTTATCCCGGTTTCAATACCGCCGATACTGTTCATTTGATTTACATGTAATTTTGGTTTCAGGCCGTATTGCGCACCTGCCCTGCAGATGGTTTCCATTTCTCCGGGAGAAAAAAATCCCTTCTCACAAAAAACATCTATATAATCTGCCAGCTTTTCTTTTGCTATAACAGGCAACATTTCATTAATGACAATATCTATATATCCGTTGTGATCATCTTTATATTCCAATGGATAGGTATGGGCTCCAAGGAAGGTGGATTTGATGGAAAGGTTTGACCTCTCTTTTAGCTTTTTTATTACCCGTAACATTTTAAGTTCCCCATCTACAGATAAGCCATAGCCACTTTTTATTTCAATACTGCCTGTACCCATCCTGCTTACTTCTCCTAATCTTTTCCAGGCCTGGTTAAACAATTCATCTTCGGAAGTTGCATTTAATTTGCTTGCAGAATTAAGTATACCGCCGCCTTTTGCAGCGATCTGTTGATAGGTTAAACCCTTAATTCTGTCAACAAATTCATTTTCCCGGCTTCCAGCAAACACAAGGTGGGTATGGCTGTCGCACCAGGCTGGTAAAACAATTTGACCGTCTAAATTTATTGCCTGGTCAAATTTGTGATCTGCTATGGCTATACTTTTCATTTGGCCATAACCGGCAATGATACCGTCTTCAATTACCAGGTAAGCGTCTTCAATTACGGGCAGTATTGCTAATTCTTTTCCGCGCAGCACCTGTGTTTGTTCCCGCACATTTACCAGCAGTTTTATATTTATGAATACACTTGATGCCATACCGCTAAATTAACCAGATAAAATTAACAAGCTTCATTACGGTAATGGCAAAAAAAAATAAGAAGTGCTCAGCTTCTTACTTTTTTAAACATCCGGTTCTTCTAATATTACTTACAATAGAAGGATCAGCAATAATATAATAATTATTATTGCGCCAATGGAAAGGTAAAGTCCTTTATGAGTTGCCCTGATTTCTTTCTTCATATCCTTAACCTCGTGTCTCAGGTCTCTTTTTTCTGCGGCAGTAAGATTTGATTTATTCATCTCTTTTATTTCCTGCAAACGCAGCATCATTGCCTGGGCTCGTGCCTCATCATTTGTAACGGGTGTTCCCGGGGTTTCTGTATCGTTTGTAATAGGTGCAGAAAAACCCTGTAAACTTGTAGTGGTAAGAATAGCAATGAATGCAGTAACAATAATTTTTTTGATTGTCATTTTAATTTATTTAAGGTTAAAAATTCAGAGAGCTGTAACAATGTTTACACTTCAATAATTATGCCTTATACAAATAAATCTTTTTATCATATACTAAAAAGCCCTCCTGAGAACAGAAGGGCTTAACGATTGCTTACCATATAAAATCTTGCTACTGCATGGCAGCAGGTAATTATTTCTTAGGTTGATCAACTTTAGCTTTCAAGCTATCGCTTTTTCTTTCCATCCTGTCTTTTGTTGTATCAGCTGCAACCTGAACCTTATTCTGTAAAGAATCAGTCTTGTTCTCGATTGAATCTTTTTTTGCTTCGGTTGTTTTAGATGTGCTGTCATCGTTACAAGCAGCTAATGATCCAGCTACCAGTAGTACCAAAAGGAATTTTTTCATAAATTTTTTATTTGTTTTTAAAGAAGTTACTATTTATACGAATATTCAATTAAAGTAACCCAAAAAATAAAAAAATAAAAAACCACTGATTTCTCAGTGGTTACGGTGTTTCTACACCATTATAATTTAATTTTTAAACTCCTGCGTCTTAAATGTTTACACAGGGGTTCATGTGATCAACAGATTGCATGAATACCTCCTTTTTTTTGATGAATCATAAAAATAATAAAATATTTAAAACTTTATTCCTGAATTTATATTTTTGTATAGTATTAAGCTTATGAGAAAAATATTAATAGTAGATGACAGTATCGAATTGCTGGAAGTGATGGACATTTTCTTAACCAAAAGGAATTTCGAAGTACAAACTGTTACTAATAAAGCTGACTTATTACAATCTATACAATCTTTTAAACCTGATCTTATTATCCTCGATGTGTATTTAATGGGGGAAGACGGTAGAGAGATATGTAAAGAATTAAGACATTATGAAAAAACAAGGTATTTATGTATAATGATATTTTCGGCATCAACAACGGTTTTAAAGGATTACCAGGAGTGTGGTGCCGATGGATTTATTGAAAAGCCATTTGGTTTAAATGATATTCTGGAAAAAATAGAATCTGTTATTGAGCATTGCAAAGACAAAGTAGTAAATTAAAAGGCCATCAAACATGGCCTTTTCTAATTTATCTAAATGGTATTATGTTTCTAAACAGTATCGTCAGTACTTACTGTTTTTTTATACGTTACGCTGCTTGAACGATCTGTACCACCAGTACCGCCACCACGCATAAGTGCAATTATTATTAAAAGTAAAACCGCGCCTCCTACAACCCAAACCCATGGCTGAGTATACCAGGTAGTGGTTTGATCAGTTGAAGTTGTTACACTTTTTGTAGAGCTGCTGCTGCTGGCAGAACTATCCTGGGCAAATGAAATTGCTGTAAAAAAAACCAGAACAAGTAGTGCCGAAAGGCTTTTGTAAAATTTACTTAAATTTTGCATACTAGAGTTTTGAGAGTTAATAATAAAAAATACACCGGATGAAATTAATAATTTTAATTTTATTCAACAACTAAGCCAAGCTTTAATAAATTTATTTTTTTTCCCATCTGTTATTGTTTTCATCTGCATCTACAAATATTCCTCCGGAGATCCTGGCAGTTTGAAGCGTTTTTCCGGTAGCAATGTTTATAGTAACCTGCTTTTGATCGCTGAACCACACCTGGGGTGTTTGATGAATGGTTAGGCTCGTGCCATCAGTATAGGATAGTTGCATATCAAAGGGGGAAACAAATCCTCCAACATTTTTTACGAGGACCGAATAACCTTTAGGAGATTTGGTAATATTATCAATAGCCAGGTCATTATAATTATTAGAGAAGAACCAATTACTCCAGAACCAGTTAAGATTTTTCCCTGAAATATCATTAAAGGTGTTGAAAAAATCCCACGGAATGGGATGTTTTCCATGCCATCTATCCATAAATCCATGCAAACATTTTCTAAAAACGTCATCACCCAGCATATCCTTAACTGCAAAATAAGCCAAAGAAGGTTTGCCGTATTCATTGTTACCAAGTGCCTGCTGTCCAAGGTTTTCACCTGGTGTTATTATCGGAAGATCCTCATCCATGGAGGGATCATTTATCCAGCCATTAACCCGGAATTGTTTATAAAACATTTCAGCAGAATCTTTTGACATTACTGATTGATTGTACAATAACTCAAAAGTTGTGGCCCATCCCTCATCCATAAATGCAAAGCGGGTTTCATTGATGCCCATGTAAAATGGAAACCAGGTATGAGAAATCTCGTGTTCTTCAACAAAGCGGGTAAAATAAAGTTCACTATATGTTTCATCATTAGCCATCATGGGGTATTCCATTCCTGCATAACCCTGGAACACTGTCATTTTAGGAAACGGATACGCCACTCCCGGCCATGTTGTAGATAAATAGCTTAGGGCGTTTTGTCCAAATTCAACAACATGATGATAATCTTCTGCCGAATCATTAAATGCCGCCTGCATACTTGCCCGTCTATGTGTAGTATTGTCAACCACCACGCTGGAAGCATCCCAGACAAAATGATCACTCAGGCCAAATGCAACATCGGTTAAATTATTCCAGGCCCACTTCCATGTATTGGTGGCATTTTGTATGGTAATATTTTTTGTTGCCAGGTCTTCTTTTGTGGCCACATGTATAAGCTTGTCGCTCTTCATAGATTCTGAAAGTTTCTGAATATATGCCGGCTGCAATACCTCGCCCGGGTTTTTAAATTCTCCTGTGGCCCAAACGATATAATTTTTAGGCACCGTAACATTTAATGTATAATCATTGAAATCATTGTAAAATTCCAAAGCATCTGCAAACTCAATCCTGTCCCAACCGTTATAG
>JACDBU010000230.1 GCA_013694745.1 Chitinophagaceae bacterium | reverse complement strand
CCCAGATTCCATTGGCGTTTCCGCATAAAAACGAACAAACTGTAAATAAAATAATAGAGGCTGCAAAATAATTACGCCTTCCAAACTGCTGCGACAACCAGCTCGTCATAGGAACAATGATAACATTTCCAATTGCATATGCTGTAATAACCCAACCAACCTCGGTTAAGGTTGCGCCAAGATTACCGCGCATATCGTTGAGCGCAACATTTACAATGGTAGTATCTACTATTTCGAGCAGTGCACAAAGAATGGCCGTTATTGTAATGATGGCCCTGCGTGCGCCATATTCTACCAGGGAATTCTGATCCATACCGGAAACAAAAATTTAAAAATTAATTCAGGTGTACGTCCACATTCACATTCATTCCAGGCCTTATCTGCTTAATTAATGAATCGGATTTGTTTACAAATTCAATTTTCACAGGAAGACGCTGCACCACTTTTACAAAATTTCCGCTTGCATTATCCGGAGGCAACAATGCAAACTGGGCGCCAGTTGCTGGTGAAAAAGAAGTGAGTAAGGCATCAAAATCATGCCCGGGAAAAGCATCTGCATGTATAATTACTTTTTGGCCGATCTTCATTTTATTGAACTGGGTTTCTTTGAAATTGCCTACCACCCAAATATCATTATTCAACACAATGCTGAACAATGCCTGCCCTGCCTGTAAATACTGGCCGGGCTGAACGTTTACTTTAGAAACCAGTCCATCAGCTGAAGCAGTTATCACCGCGTAAGAGAGATTTAATTTTGAATCTTCCACATCAACCTGGCGTTGTTTAATGGTTGAGCCGGCAATGCCAATTTGTTGAGAAGTGGCATTGCTCTGGGAAGCAACAACACCGGTTTGCTGCGCTGCCTGGTTGCGCTGTTGTGCGAGTACCTGCAATTGCTTTTCTGCAGTTTCTTTTGCGGCCAGCGCCTGTTCATATTGTTGCTGGGTTATCGAATGATCTTTTATAAGATTTGCATACCGGGTATAATCCTGCGAAGTGCGCCATACATTCACTTTTGCAGCATCTATCTGCGCATCGATAATGGATATGGCCGCTTTTGAACTTCCAATATTTGATCGGGATGCGCTGGTAGTAGCCCTTGCAGCTTCCAGGTTGCTTTGCGCTGTACCGAGTGCGGCTACAGATTCCTCGAGTTTCAATCTCAGGTCCCTGTCGTCGAGCACAACAAGGGTATCTCCTTTATGCACCTGCTGGTTATCACTTACCCTCACTTCTTTTACATATCCTGAAACCCGTGGAATAACAGGACTGATATTGGCTTCAACCTGCGCATCGTCTGTTTCTTCATGATGCAGGCTGTGTGTGTATTTTGTAATTCCAAACCATGCTCCTACAACTAACAGTAACGCTAACACGATAATAAAGACCTTACTCTTTTTTTTGGGTTGAGTGGCTGAAGCTGTTTGTTTTTTTTGTGTCACACTTGTTTCCATAATATTTATTTTGAATCCGTTTATTTGTTGTAGGTGCTGCTTAATGTACCGGTTGTTTGTAATAATTTATTATAAGCTAATATTGCATCCGCCTGTGCTGCTGCTACATTTAACCTTGCCTGCAGCAATGCAACATCGGCATCCAGCAGATCATTGATCGTTACCAGGCTGTTATCATATTTATTTTTAGTGATGCGATAATTTTCCTCAGACTGGGTGAGTGTTTTTTGATACACCTCTGTTTTTTTTAAGGTAATATGGTAATTCTGGTAACCCTCGCTAATTTCCAAACGAACTGCATCATAAAGCTCTTCCTGGTTGGCCTCAAATTCAGCCACCCTGGCTTTGGCGAGCATAAGCTGTGAATTTTTTTTCCAAAGGGATGAAAGATTGTATTGAACGCCTATGCCGGCATTTATTGCATTGGTTATCGTAACTAAATTAGGTACATCAGCTGCCACGTATCCACCTGTAAGCACAATGTTGGGATAGGCAAGTGATCTTGCGGATTTAATCCCTGTTTCGGCAGCTTTTTTTCTGTAAGCAACCGCCTGCATATCCTTACGGTTCTGAAGTGCTAACTGTTCGTAATCCAGCATTGCAGTAGTAGTTGAAACCGTTTTAAAAGAATTTGGGTCGATGATGATCTCTGTATTTTCCGGCAAGCCGAGAATAAGGTCCATATTAATTGTGGCCAGGCTGCGGTTATTCTCCGCATCCAATAAGTTTAGTTCAATGTTAGAAGTTTGCAATTCTGTTTTTAAAAGATCATTTCTTGCCAGCAACCCATTTTGTTCCAGGTGAGAAAAAGAAGTATCACGCTGGCGGGAAGATTCAAGATTTTGTTTTATAACCGCTATGGCTGCATTGGCCTTGTACAAGTTGGTATAGGCGTTCATGGTATTCAGAACAACCGCGTTTTTATTATTATCAACATCAAGCTTTGCAGCTTCTTCTAAATATTTTGCAGATTCAATACCATACCGTATCCTGCCACCAGTATACAGTGGATAAGAAGCATTGGCAATTCCATACAATGCCTGCGATACCTTTGGTGTACTGCCGGTAGTTCCGCCCGTACCACCATTATTATTGTTCGATTTAATTTTCAAATTCACATTCGGACTTAACAAGCGCAGGTAAGAACCGCTGACCGTAAAACCGGGCAAACGATTATTTTCGGCATCAATAACGGCAGCCACAGCCTGGTCTATCCTTGCGCTGCCCGCTTTTAATTGCTTGCTGTTTTTCAGGCTAAGATCAATTGCTTCAATAAGGGTGAGTGTTTTTGTTTGCTGGCTAAAAACGGGGTTGAGTGTTTGTATGCTAACAAAAAAAATACTAATAAATTTTAAAATAATTTTACGGCTCATTTGTCAATATTGCTTTGAATAATTTTTTTATGTGATTCGATAATCTTTTTTTTATCAGCGCCTGTAATTGTTCATCTGTGAGATCGTCCAGCTTATTAAAATCACGGTAATACGTTTTGTTTATCAGCATCTGGTTCACTGTTCCAATCATTGTGCTCAGCAACAAAACCACATCAACCGGTTTTTTAAAAGCTCCTTTTTTCTGGCCATCTTTTATCAGGGTTTCAATGATCTGGGTATTGCGAATTTTGATCTTGCGTAATACTTTTATAATAACAGGATTTTTATTGATAACCTGTTCGCATAGCATTATTTTATGAAAGCGCTGTTGCTGCACGGCTCGTTCAATGTGTTCATCAATGAGCAACTCCACTTTTTCCATCGGGGCCAGGGAATCATTTTTTAATAAATTTTCAACCCTCATACCAATGTTTCCGGTACGATGCTCAAAAAGATATTCCATCAACTTTGCCTTTGAACCGAAATAGTAAGAGATCATAGCAAGATTTACACCAGCTTCTTCGGCAATATCTCTAACGGTTGTGCACTCAAAACCCTTTGCGGCAAATAGTTTTTCTGCCGTTTCTAAAATCTGAATATGTTTTGGGGAGATGACCACTTTGTTTTTTAAAAAAAGCAAAGTTAAACACTTGTTTAAAATTAAACAAATGTTTAAGATTATTTTTATAAAACAGAAGATGTGGAATTACAATGAAAGGCTGCCTTCGTAATAATTTAGGATCTTGACCCTGAACAGGTAATCGTAGCGGGCTACAATGAGATTGATACGAGCCCTGTCAGCATTATTTTTGGCTATCAGATACTCCACCTGGTTGGTGGCGCCCGCATTAAATCTTACTTCTGCAATTTTAAAAGCTTCATTAAAATCGCTGACCTGCTGCAACAGGGTAGTATATTTTTCATAAGAAGCAGTCATATTAAAATAGGCCTGCTCTATAGATTGCTTCAACTGGATCTTGCTGGTTTCGGCAATATATTGCCTGTTCTTCAATTCAATTTTAGCAAGCGCCAGCCGGTTCTTTGCCTGGAAAGCATTCAGGATAGGTATGCGTATATTAAGGCTGAGGTTGGTATTATAATTATTATTGAACTGGTTAAAATAATTAATTTTTTGTATCCCGAAATTAGATTTGTTGGTATAAACGGGCACCTGGCTCCCGTTAAAGGTTACAAAATCCCCGGAGGGAACCTGCTGTGTACTTAATAATATATCTGATGTGGCAGCAGAAGAATAATTTGTACCGAGACCGCCACTCAGTCCAATGGTTGGGTAAAATTCTCCACGCGCAACTTTTACTCCCCTGGAGGCGCTTTGCTGCCGCAGTTCAGTTGCCTTAATAATAGAAAGCTGTGTAACCGCTTTCTGGTAGATGGCCGCAGGGTCACCTTCAAACCGGGCAAATTGGTCGGCAGTTAATTTTTCTACTTCCAGGTTTTTATCATAATCAACATTCATCAATTGGCTTAAGGTAAGCCTGGCGCCATCAGCAGCATTTTGATTATTGATAAGTGATAACTGGTCATTGGCTAATTGTCCTTTAAGCTCATACAATTGCGCGGGGATAATAGCGCCTTCTTTATTTAAAATCTCAAGCCGTTCAACTTGTTTAGAAGTCAGGAGCACCTGGTTTTTTGACTGGTCGAGCTGATCCTCATTCTGCAAGATCTGCAGGTACGCCAGGATAACATTTAGGGTGAGATTATCTTTGGCCTGCTGGAGTTCCATTTTACTTGCATTGTAGCTCAGGGCATTTTCTTTTATAAGATTTATTAATTCTGCTCCGTTAAACAATACAACACTGCTGTTTAAATTATAATTACCAAAAAAAATCTGCTGGTTAACGTAGCTGTTGGAAAAAGGATCGATACTGCGCCCCTGGTTTATGCCATGGGTAAGGCCTCCGATCAGGTCGGGCAACTGGTTTGCTCTCGCCTGCCTTAAATTAACGGCGGCATTTTGCATCTGCAAATCGCTTTGTTTAACCTGCAGGTTGTTAGTGATCGCCACATCAACCGCCTGCTTCAATGTGATCGCATTTCGCTGTGCATTTTGCGTGTAGGCAGTATAGTTAGTTAAGATAATAAAGACTATCGTTAGCAATTTAATTCTATAGTTCATGATAATGTTTTAGTAGAAATATTTTTTATAATATCACCCTGCCATCTAAAAGATTAATGATGCGGGAGCCGTATGCGGCATTTTTTTCGGAGTGGGTTACCTGGATAATGGTAACCCCTTCGTTATTCAGATCTTTAAATAATTCCATTATCTCTTCTCCCTGTTTTGAATTTAAATTACCGGTAGGCTCATCAGCCAGGATAAGCTTTGGCTTTACGATCAGCGCCCTCGCGATGCCTACTAACTGTTGCTGCCCGCCAGATAACTGTGCGGGAAAAAGATCTTTTTTTCCTACCATCTGGAACCGGTCTATTATATCTGCAACCATAGCTTTTCTTCCGGCGGCTTTGATGTTTTGGTAGAATAATGGGGTTTCAATATTTTCATAAACGGTTAGCTCATCAATTAAATGATATGCCTGGAACACAAAGCCAATATGGCTTTTGTAAATTTCGGAGCGTTGCTTTTCTTTTAATGTCAACACATTTGTTCCCATAAAATCATATTCCCCTTCATTGGGCTCATCCAGCATACCGATCACATTAAGTAAAGTTGATTTGCCAGAACCTGAAGGCCCCATGATAGAAATAAATTCACCTTCTTGAATGTTAATGGAAATATCTTTTAAAATAAATACCCGTCTTCCCCCCTGGTTTACCCATTTTGAAATGTGCTGTAATTGTATCATGTTTTTTATGGTTATTATCTTTATTATTTATCAAGATTATGAATCATTTAATACATTTCTACTTAAATGAAAGACTGATCTTGCCACTGCCGGTATTTATCTTAACCGGAATTCCGCCCCCATTTATTGTGCCTGTTAACTCGCCCTCCTCTTTTTTTCCAATGAAATTATTGAGCGTTTCCGTTTTTATTTTATTAGCCGATAGTTTTAGATCCATGCCTTTATTGGGCACCTGCGCATCAATATTTCCTGATGAATTTGACAGGGTTAAATATTTGCCCAATTCTTTAACGGTTGCATGAATATTGCCCCCGCTGGTAGCAGCATCCACGCTGCCATACATATTTTCGAGATCGATATTTCCGCCGGATGTAGATACAACCAACTCCCCGTGAATACCCTCCCCATCAACGTTGCCGCCACTTGTAGAGCCATGAAT
>JACDBU010000219.1 GCA_013694745.1 Chitinophagaceae bacterium | reverse complement strand
CAAACCAGCAACAGTCTAATATGACAGACACAGAAAAAAATACAGGAACAACAAGTACGATCGAACAAGCAGACGATGCTATAAATAATTATGTATTCCCATTTGCACCACGTGAAATTGGTGTTGTAACAAGTGTGTCGACAGGCATTGTAAAAGTATCCGGTTTACCGAATGTTGGGTTTGAAGAGTTACTGCAATTTCCCAACGGGTTGTTTGGAATTGCTTATAATATTGATGAAGATGAAATCGGTGTGATCCTGTTAGGTAAAGATTCATTATTAACAGCCGGTGATGAAGTGGAACGAACTGGCCGAGTGATGGACATACCGGTTGGCAATGCTTTGATTGGAAGAGTGGTTGATCCGTTGGGCGAACCGATAGATAATAAGGGTGCTGTTGCAAGCCAGCAACGATTGCCGATTGAAAGACCGGCCCCTGCTATCATGGATCGTAATGCAGTTACAGTTCCGTTGCAAACAGGAATTAAAGTAATTGATGCCTTAATTCCTATTGGTCGGGGACAGCGTGAATTGATCGTGGGCGATCGTCAAACCGGTAAGACAGCCATTGCCATTGATGCCATCCTCAACCAAAAAGATAAAAATGTTTTATGTGTGTATTGCGCCATTAGCCAGCGTGCTGCCGCTGTTGCAAAAGTGATCGCTAACCTCGAAGAAAAAGGTGCGATGGAGTATACAACCGTTGTTGTAGCGGAAGGAAATAATTCTCCCGGTTTGGAATATATAGCACCGTATGCTGCCACCAGCATTGCAGAATATTTTATGCAACAGGGACGTGATGTGTTGATCGTTTATGATGACCTTACGCATCATGCACGTGCGTATCGTGAGATCTCCTTATTGCTGCGAAGGCCACCCGGACGTGAAGCTTTTCCGGGTGATATTTTTTACATCCATTCCCGTTTATTAGAAAGATCCACGCACCTGAGTGATGACCTGAAAGGTGGTTCGTTAACCGCTTTGCCCATCATTGAAACAGAAGCGCAAAATATTTCTGCTTACATTCCTACTAATCTTATTTCAATCACCGATGGGCAGATTTATTTATCACCCAAACTATTTGAGTTAGGTATTTTACCTGCGGTTGATGTTGGAAAATCCGTATCACGTGTAGGTGATAAAGCGCAGTTGCCTTCTTATAGTTCTATAGCAAATTTAAAATTGGAATATGCTCAATTTGAAGAACTGGAAACCTTTGCCCGCTTTGGTACAAGGCTTGATGAAAATACAAAAAAGACCATTGAGCATGGCAAACGCATACGTGAATGCCTGAAGCAACCAGAGCTACAGCAGATGCCGGTTTCAGAACAAATCATCATTCTGCTTGCCTTAAAGAATGGGCTCATGGATAATATACCTGTTGAAAAAATTAAGGATGCAGAAGATGCGCTGCTAAAAAACTTCAACAATTTTCCGGATGAAATAATCAAGCGTTTATTTTCAGATGCAAAGCTGAGTGATGAAGATAGTAAAGCGATTTTAAAAATTGCCGGAACGATACTGGCTCCTTTACAGGATAAGCCAAAAACAGAAGAAACCAAAGACGAGCCTAAGCCGGATCAAAACAATAAGTAATGGACACCTTACAAAATTTACGAAGCAAAACAGAGGGGGCAAAAGACCTGAAGTCTGTCGTAAGTGCCATGAAAGCGATGGCGGCTTCTAATATTGTTCAGTACGAAACGGCGGTGAGTTCATTAGGTGATTATTATCACACAGTGGCGTTAGGAATCATTGCTTATTTTAAGGCAGAAAAAATTGAAGCCATCAGCAATAAAAAACAACCAAAGAATAACAGCGATGCAACGGTTTGTGCAATCGTGTTCGGATCAGACCAGGGACTTGTTGCCCGCTTTAATGATGCAATGGCTGATTTTGTAACTGCCTCTCTCAAGGCGTTGCCGGGCAAAAAAGAAATATGGTGTATTGGTGAACGTGTTCAGTTGTTGTTGTCAGATAGTGGTTTAACTACTGCAAAATTATATCCTGTCCCAAACGACGTTAGTGCCATCACACCGCTTGTTACAGAGATTTTAAACAGGAGCCAGGACAGGCAGGATAAAGAAGACATACAGGAGTTTTATATTTTTCATAACCAGCCAAAAGAAGGCGGAGGTTACGCACCGGTAATGCAACGGTTTTTACCATTGGATGAAAAATGGAAACAATCTTTACAGGAAATTAAATGGCCCACCAAATTACTTCCGCAGATTGCAGGCGATGCAAAACAAACACTGATCGCATTAATTAACGGCTATCTTTTTACTTCTTTATTCAAAGCATCTATTGAATCATTGGCAAGTGAAAATGCAAGCCGTTTGGATGCGATGCAAAAAGCAGAAAAAAACATAGGTGACCTGCTGGATGATCTCAATAAAAAATATCATCGCCTGCGCCAGAGTTCGATTGACGAAGAATTGTTTGATGTGGTTTCGGGCTTTGAAGCATTGAAAAAATAAATTTGAAAATAATAATTGATTCGGAATGTTTTTTATTTAATCACCTTTTAAAAAAATGAATCATGTTAAAACTAATAAACGATTTGCCCGGCAATGTTCTGGGTATTGAAGCCGAAGGAGAAGTAACAGGCTCAGATTATGAAAATGTTTTGATCCCAGCCGTGGATGAAAAATTAAAAGCGAATAAGAAAATAGATTTTCTCTATTACCTGGGGCCCGGCTTTACAGGCTTCAGCCTGAAGGCCATGATGGATGATGCCGGAGTGGGAATAAAAAATTTCTCAGCCTGGGAACGTGTTGCCCTTGTCTCCGATCATCAATTGATAAATACTCTTATGAAGTTCTTTGGCCACATGTTACCGGGCAAAGTAAAAGTATTTAGCAATGCTGAGTTGGATGAGGCAAAGAAATGGATTGCTGAATTTTAACATTAAAGCCATTGGCACTGGTAAACGATGCCGGATTCTTAATGAGCAAAGAAAAAAATATAACCACCTTGTTTTGTGACATTGGCGGTGTACTGCTTTCTAATGGTTGGGGACATGATTTCAGGCAAAAAGCTGCAGATCGATTTCATCTCGATAAAGAAGAAATGGAAGATCGTCACAGCATCATGTTTGTTACATATGAAGAAGGCAGAATAACATTAGACGAATATCTTAATCGGGTTATTTTTAATAAAAAAAGGGATTTTTCGATTGATGAATTTCGCGATTTCATGTTCTCTTTAACCACGCCCCATGAAGACATGATAGCCTTCATAAAAAAAATAAAACAGCAATATAATTTAAAAATCGTTGCCGTAAGCAATGAAGCAAGGGAACTCAATGCTTACCGGATAAATACTTTTAAGCTCAATACATTCATTGATTTTTTTGTTTCATCCTGTTATGTTCATATTAGAAAACCGGATGCGAGGATATTTAAGCTTGCGCTTGATATGTCGCAGGTTCCGGAAAACGAAGTTGTATATATTGATGATGTGCAAATGTTTGTTGATGTTGCCACAGATTTTGGGATCCAAAGTATTTGTCACAAAGATTATTTATCAACAGGGAATGTCTTAGCAGCGTTTGGA